>NZ_JAGMUF010000048.1:0-19516 GCF_019049125.1 Streptomyces sp. AC602_WCS936
CTCGGGCGAGCACCGTCACCGGCGGCGCCAGGCACGTCACCGGCGCCACGCAGGCCGCCGCGCGTGCCGTCGCCGGCGAGGGCGGCGGTGGCAGTCGTGGCCGTTCGGCGGGCCAGGAGGAGGGCGGGCAGGGCGTGGGCCAGGGGCAGGCGCAGGACGGGCAGGGTCCGCACGGCCACGTCGTCGCCGTCGGGGACCACCAGGTCCGCCTCGCCGGGTTCGCCGCCCGGCACCTGCGGCGGTGGGTCACCGGCCGGGTCCCAGAAGGCGATCCGACCCGTGCGGGCCGGGTCGCCCGGTTCGAACACGGCCGCGCACCGCGCCAGCGGCGCCGCCTGCTCCGGCGTCATCCACTCCATGCGTCCCGACTCTCTCTCCCCTGGTTCCGGCCCGCCGCCGCGCGTCAGGCGGCACCGGCGGATGCGGGTACACCCCCGCCGATGATCCCTCATGCCGGGCACCGGACGCCGGGGCGCCGCTCGAGGACCGCTTGAGGACGGGCGCCGGGCGCCGCGCCGTCGACCGTTCCTCGAGCCAGGTTCAGCACAATCGCGCCGCCCGGGAAATCCCGACGCCGCCGCCTGGAGACCTGGAGAACAGATGACGACCACCCGCATCCTGGTGACCGGCGGGGCCGGCTTCATCGGCTCCCACTACGTGCGCACCCTGCTCGGCCCCGACGGAGATCCGGACGTGACCGTCACCGTCCTGGACAAGCTGACGTACGCGGGCAACCCCGCCAACCTCGACCCGGTGCGCGCCGACGCCCGGTTCGCCTTCGTGCACGGGGACATCTGCGACGCCGCGCTGGTCGACCGCCTCGTGGCGCGGCACGACCAGATCGTGCACTTCGCCGCCGAGTCGCACGTGGACCGCTCCATCGAGCGGGCCGGCGACTTCGTGCGCACCAACGTCGGCGGCACCCAGACGCTGCTGGACGCGGCCGTGCGGCACGCGCCGACGACGTTCGTGCACATCTCCACCGACGAGGTCTACGGCTCGATCGAGTCGGGCTCCTGGCCCGAGACCCACCCGCTCGCCCCGAACTCGCCGTACTCGGCGGCCAAGGCGGCCAGCGACCTGATCGCGCTGGCCCACCACCGCACCCACGGCCTGGACGTGCGCGTGACCCGCTGCTCCAACAACTACGGGCCCTACCAGTTCCCCGAGAAGATCATCCCGCTGTTCGTCACCCGGCTGCTGGACGGAGGCCGGGTACCGCTGTACGGCGACGGCGGCAACGTCCGCGACTGGCTGCACGTCGACGACCACGTCCGCGGCATCGAGCTGGTCCGCGCCCACGGCAGTCCCGGCGAGGTCTACAACATCGGCGGCGGCACGGAACTGACCAACCGGGAGCTGACCGCGCTGCTGCTGGACGCCTGCGGCGCGGACTGGTGGCGCGTGGACCACGTCGCGGACCGCAAGGGCCACGACCGGCGCTACTCGGTCGACTGCCGCAAGATCACCGAGCAGCTGGGCTACCGGCCGCGCACGGACTTCGCGGCCGGGTTGGCCGAAACGGTGGCCTGGTACCGGGACAACCGCCGCTGGTGGGACCCGTCGGCCGCGCGGCCGGCCGCCGCCTGATCCGCGTCACGGGGCCGTGCCGGCCCGCCCTCCGCCGCCGCGCGGACCGCGTGCAGCAGATCGGCCTGGGCGAGCAGCTCGGCCTCGTCGCCGGCGGTGGTCTCCCCCGAGCGGACCGCCTCGGCGAAGGCGGTCAGCACGGCCGTCACCTGGTCCTCGGCGGGCAGCCGGAGCGTGCGGGGGCCCCGCTTGCCCTCCACGACGAGTGCGGGACGGTGGTCGGCGGGCGGGGTGAAGGCCCGGTCGACGGTGATCCGGCCCCTGCTCCCCCACACCTCGTAGCGCGACCGGTAGGCGTGGTCCATGCCGAACGTGAGCTGCGCGGTGACGCCGTCGGCGCGGCGCAGCAGGGCGGAGCCCGCGGTCTCCACCCGGTGCCCCGCGCCCCGGGACAGGACCGCGCCGGCCACGGCCAGGCCGGTGCCCAGCAGGTGCACCGCGGCCCGCACCGGGTACAGGCCGATGTCCGCCAGCGCGCCGCCGCCCAGCGCCGGGTCGTAGCGGATGTCGTCGCCCGCGGGTGCCGGGACGGTGAACTGGGCGTGCAGGGCGCGCGGTTCGCCGATCTCGCCGTCGGCGATCAGTTCGCGGACCACGGTGTGCTGCCCGTGGTGGACGAACATCACGTTCTCGCGCAGCACCAGGCCCCGGCGCCGCGCTCCGGCGAGCAGCGTACGGGTCTGGGCCGGGTCGCAGGTCAGCGGCTTCTCGGCCAGCACGTGCTTCCCGGCGGCCAGGGCGGCGGCCACCCACTCGGCGTGCAGCGCGGCGGGCAGCGGAATGTACACGGCGTCCACCTCGGGGTCCCGCAGCAGCGCGGCGTACCCGGTCACCGGGCGGGCGCCGTGGCGGGCGGCGGTGTCGGCGGCCCGGGCGGCCGACCGGGAGGCGACGGCGGTGAGTTCGACGCCCCGGGCGGCGGCCATGGCGGGCAGCATCCGCCGGCGGGCGATGCCGGCGCAGCCGAGCACCCCGAACCGCAGTGGCCGGCCGGCGGTCACCGGTGCCTCCCGGACACGGGGCCCGGGGGCCGCTCCGCGGTGCGTTCCGCGGGGTGTCGCGCACGCATGGCGCCTCCAGTCTGCTGCGGGGGCTCCGAGCCTGGTGGGGGCGGGTCGACCCCCGGTCGAGGAGGGATCGAGACGCTTCGGCGAGATTGCCGGGTGCGTGACCGTGGCCCCGGCCCCCGCGCTCCCGGGCCCCGGCGCGCCGTTTCCCCCCTCGTTCACGTCCCGACCGGCAGGAGTCCGAGCCATGTTCTCCGACACAGCGGAGTTCCACCGGTGGTTCGCCCAGCGGTGCCAGGCACACGCGTACAAGGTCACCCAGACCCCCCTCGACCGGCTGGACGGCTGGTCGCTGCAGGAGGGGACGGGTGACCTGGTGCACCGCAGCGGGCGGTTCTTCTCCGTGCAGGGCCTCGACGTCCGCCAGTCGGGCCGCGGGGTGGACGGCTGGCAGCAGCCCATCATCGTGCAGCCCGAGCACGGTGTCCTCGGCATCCTGGTCAAGGAGTTCGGCGGTGTTCCGCACTGCCTGCTCCAGGCCAAGATGGAGCCGGGCAACGTCAATCTGGTTCAGCTGTCGCCCACGGTGCAGGCCACCAAGAGCAACTACATGCGGGTGCACGGCGGCCGGCCGGTGCCGTACCTGGAGCACTTCGTGGCGCCGCGCGGCGGACGGGTGCTGTTCGACGCCCTGCAGTCGGAGCAGGCGTCCTGGTTCTTCGCCAAACGCAACCGCAACATGATCGTGCAGACCGACGAGGACGTGCCGGTCCACGAGGACTTCTGCTGGCTGACCTTCGACCAGGTCGCGGAACTGCTGCAGACCGACGACCTGGTGAACATGGACACCCGGACCGTGCTGTCCGGAGCGGCGGGGCTGCGGCGCCCGCCGGCGCCGGGCCAGGACGCCTTCGCGGCGGCGCTCGCCGCCTCCTGGCAGCCCGGCGGCCGTGCCCTGAACGACACCGCCGCGCTGCTGAGCTGGTTCACCGATGCCAAGGACCGCTGCACCCTGGTGCGCCGGCTGATCCCGCTGGCCGGCACCGAGCGCTGGTCACTGCGCGACGGGGTGATCGCCCACGACGACGGGCGGCACTTCACGGTTCTCGGCGTGCGGGTGGAGGCGTCCAACCGGGAGGTCACCGGCTGGTCGCAGCCGATGTTCGCGCCGAGCAGCCGTGGGGTGATCGCGTTCCTCGCCCGCCGGGTGGAGGGCGTGCTGCACCTGCTGGTGCAGGCCCGCATCGAGACCGGGGCCCTGGACCGGATCGAGATGGCTCCCACGGTGCAGTGCCAGCCCGCGGACTACACCCCGGGCGCGCTCGGCGCGCCGCTGCCCGGCCCGCGGCCGCCGTTCCTGGACGAGGTGCTGGGCGCGACCCCGGAACGGATCCGCTACGACGGGCTGCAGTCCGAGGAGGGCGGGCGCTTCCACCACGCCCGCAGCCGCTACATGATCGTCGAGGTGGACGAGGACTTCCCGCTGGACGTGCCGCAGGACTACACCTGGATGACGCTGCGTCAGCTCATCGACTTCGTCCGGCACGGCAGCCAGCTGAACGTGGAGGCCCGCAGTCTGCTGACCCTGCTGGGCTTCCTGCCGGCCCGCCCGGCCGCCGCCGCGCGCACACCGCTGCCGGCGTCGGCGGCCTGAGACGGCCCGGGACGGGCCCGGGGCGGACCGGTCAGGCGTGCGCCGCGGCGGTGAGGCCGAGGCAGTCCTCGTACCGCGGCAGGAGCCCGGCCGCCCGGGCCTCGGCGAGGGTCGGGGCGGCGGCGTCCCGGTCGGAGAGGGTGAACTCGGCGTCGGACGGCCACGGCAGCCCGAGCACGGGGTCGAGCGGGTGCAGCGCCTGCTCCAGCTCGGCCCGGTACGGCGTCGACACCAGGTACGACATCACGGTGTCGTCCTCCAGGGCGAGGAACGCGTGCCCCACCCCGTCGGGCAGGTACACCGAGCGGAACGACTCCGTGTCCAGCTCCACGGTGTCCCACCGGCCGAACGTGGGAGAGCCGAGCCGCAGGTCCACCACCACGTCCCGGGCCCGGCCGTGCGCGCAGTGCACGAACTTGGCCTGGCCGGGCGGGGTGGTGGTGAAGTGCACTCCGCGCAGCACTCCCCGGGCGGAGCGGGTGTGGTTCGTCTGCACCACCGTCGGACCGTGTCCCACGGCCGCCGTGAACGCCTCCTCCTGCAACGGGGACACGAACACGCCCCGCCGGTCGCGGTGCACCCGCGGGGTGAACATGTAGGCGCCGGCGACCGCCAGTTCCCGCACCGTCGCGGTGGCGGTGGAGAACGTCCGCGGGATCGGCGTGCCCGGCAGGGACGTCGGCTTCTTCATCGGGTACCTCCGGGGGTCCGTCCGGCCTCGGGCGGGGACGGTGTCGTCGGGCGGTCGGGAGACGACCTGCGGTCAGGAGAAGATCTGCACCTTGCTGTGGTCGCCGAGGATCAGCCGGTGGGCCTTGGGGGTGTGCGGCGCGGGGGTCACCGTGACGTTGCGGCCGATGAGGGAGGCCTGCACGCGGCGTACGCCGTCGAGCCGGGAGTCCTGCAGCACGATGGAGAACTCGATCTCGCTGTCCTCGATCCGGCAGTTCTCCGCGACGGACGTGTACGGCCCGACGTACGAGCCGCTGATCACGGTGCCTGCGCCGATCACGGCGGGGCCGACGATGCGTGAGCCGCGCACCTCGGCGCCGGCGTCGACGCGGACCCGGCCGACGAGTTCGCTGCCGGCGTCGACGGTGCCCTCGACGCCCGCCCCGATGCCGTCCAGCACCGAGCGGTTGGCCTCCAGCATGTCGGCGACGTTCCCGGTGTCCTTCCAGTAGCCGCTGACGGTGGTCGAGCGGACGTCGTGCCGGGTGTCGATGAGCCACTGGATGGCGTCGGTGATCTCCAGTTCGCCGCGGGCGGAGGGACGGATGGCCCGTACGGCCTCGTGCACGGCGGGCGTGAAGAGGTAGACGCCGACGAGCGCGAGGTCGCTCTTGGGCTTGGCGGGCTTCTCCTCCAGCCCCACCACCCGTCCGTCGGTGTCGAGTTCGGCGACTCCGAAGGCGGTCGGGTCCGAGACCCGGGTGAGCAGGATCCGCGCGTCGGGGCGCTCGGCGGTGAACTCCTCCACCAGCGGGGCGATGCCGCCCACCAGGAAGTTGTCGCCGAGGTACATCACGAAGTCGTCGTCGCCGAGGAAGTCCCGGGCGATGAGCACGGCGTGGGAGAGCCCCAGCGGCGCGTGCTGCGGCAGGTAGGTCACGTCGAGGCCGAAGCGGGAGCCGTCGCCGACGGCGGCGCGGATCTCGTCGGCGGTGTCCCCCACCACCACGCCGACCTCGGTGATCTTGGCCTCGGCGATGGCTTCCAGGACGTAGTAGAGGACGGGTTTGTTCGCCACCGGCACCAGTTGCTTGGGCGAGGTGTGGGTGAAGGGGCGCAGACGGGTGCCCGCGCCTCCGGACAGGACCAGTGCCTTCATGGTCCGAACGGTAGGCAGCCGCGCTCAAATCCGGCTGGGAACCCGATCGCGCCGGGGCGGACGTGCCGTCCAGGCCGGCTCCACGCGGGGCCCGCGGCCGGGGCCGCGGTGGCACAGTCACACCTCGGCGGGCCAGGAGACTCCCGCCGCCTGCGCGTGGTCACGATGTGAGGAGATGGCATGACCGAGAGGGACGGCAACCAGCGGATCGCGCTCGTGACGGGCGGCACGAGCGGCATCGGTCTGGAGATCGTGCGGCGGCTGGCCGGCGCCGGCACGCCGGTGCACCTGTGCGGACGCCACGAGGAGACGGTGAACGGCACGGTGAAGGAGCTGGCCGACGAGGGCCTGCCGGTCACCGGCTCGGTGTGCGACGTCCGCGACCCGGAGCAGATCCGGGAGCTGGTGCGCACGGTGGTCGAGCGGCACGGCCCGGTGCGGATCCTGGTGAACAACGCCGGCCGCAACGGCGGCGGGGTCACCGCCGAACTGGACGACGAGCTGTGGACGGACGTCATCGAGACCAACCTGACCAGTGTCTTCCGCGTGACCAAGGAGGTGCTCACGACGGGCGGCATGCGCGAGGCGGGGTACGGGCGGGTCGTCAACATCGCCTCCACCGGCGGCAAGCAGGGCGTGGTGCTGGCCGCTCCGTACTCGGCCTCGAAGCACGGCGTGGTGGGCTTCTCCAAGGCGCTCGGCCTGGAACTGGCGAAGACCGGCATCACCGTCAACGCGGTCTGCCCGGGCTTCGTGGAGACGCCGATGGCGCAGCGGGTGCGCGAGGGGTACGCCGCCGCGTGGGGCGTCACGGAGCAGGAGGCCTTCGACCGGATCACCACCCGGGTGCCGATGGGCCGCTACGTGACCGTCCGCGAGGTGGCGGCGATGGTCGAGTACCTGGTGGGCGACGACGCGCAGGCCGTCACCGCGCAGGCGCTGAACGTGTGCGGCGGCCTGGGCAACTACTGAGGCGCGCGGTGGCCGGGGACCGGTCACGGCCCAGTGGGGCTCGACCCCGTTTCCACCCGGGTCGGGCAGGGTCGAGCGCTGTAGACCCCGCCATGACCCCCCGGGAGGCACCGTGACCAGCCCCGCCGAGGTGAGCGCCGCGACGCTCGGCCTCACCGAGCTCCACCCGCTGATCCAGCAGTTCTACGCCGGGCAGGTGCGGCACCTGGACGCCTTCCGGGCCGAGGAGTTCGCCGCCACCTTCACCGAGGACGGTGTCTTCGACCACCGTCCGGGCACCGACCCGCTGGTGGGCCGGCAGGCCATCGCCGCGGCGGTGCGCGGCTACCAGCAGACCAAGCACGCCGCCGACCCGGTGCAGCGCCGCCACTGGTTCAACATGCTCCAGGTCTTCCCGCAGGGCGACGGCACCGTGCGCACCGAGTACTACGCGCTGGTGCTGCACACCCGGCCCGGCACGCCGGAGCCGCAGGTCGGCCCGAGCTGCTTCGTCACCGACGTGCTCGCCGTCCGGGAGGACGGCGAGGTGCTGACGAAGTCCCGGACGGTCCGCCAGGACCACCTGGTCTGACCCGGCCACGGCACCGCGCTCGCAACCCGCCCGGGGCGGCGGGCCCGTCCAGTCACGGGCCCGCCGTCCCGGGCGTCGTCGTACGCCCCGACCGGGTTCAGGCCAGGCAGCAGGGCAGCCCGCCGTGGTGCTCGATCATCTCGCCCAGCGCCGTCCCCATGACCTCGCCGGGCAGCGGGTCGGCCGCGGGCGTGCCGTCCAGCTCGGCGTAGGCCCGGTGCAGGTTGGGCACCAGCCGCTCGGGGTCCAGCAGCGCGGCGTACGGGCCGAGGCCGGCGTTCCGGGCGGCCTCCAGCGGCGTGCGGCCGGCTCGCCGTCCGTCCGCGGCGATGCGCAGCACCAGCCGCAGATAGCCCTCGACGGCGTCGAACACCTCGGGCCCGCACACCGGCCCGTGCCCGGGTACGACGGTCCGCGCCCCGTAGGCGCGCAGCCGCTCCAGCGCCTGGAGCGATCCGGCGATCGAGCCCATGAGGCAGAACGGGGTCACCCCGTTCATGACCAGGTCGCCGGTGAACAGCACCCGCTGCCGGGGCAGCCACACCACGGTGTCGTTGGAGGTGTGGGCGGGACCGATGTGCTCCAGTTCGGCGCGCAGCGACCCGACGTGCAGGGTGAGGGCGTCGGTGTAGGTCAGGGTGGGCGGGGCCAGTTCGATGGTGCCCCACTCCACGTCGGGCCAGAGCCCGGTCAGGTGGAGGCCGGAGGCGATCATCTCCGTCCGGGTGCGTTCGTGGCCGATGACGACGGCCTCGGGGAACAGGTGGTTGCCGAAGACGTGGTCCCCGTGGAAGTGGGTGTTGACCACGGCTCGCGGTGCGGCCTGCGGGTTGTGGCGCAGCGCGGTGCGGCGCAGGTGGCGGGCGCGGGCCTCGGTGGCCGCGGTGTCGACGAGGGCGCTCTCGCCGCCGGAGACGATGATGCCGGCGTTGTTCAGGCACCATCCGCCCGGACCCTGGACGTAGGCGTGGACGCCGTCGGCGATCTCGGCCGTCTCGGCGAAGGGCGCGGGCGCTGCGGTGGGGACGGTGGGGCTGGACGGCACGGCCGTTCTCCTCACGGTGTCGGTTGCCCCGAGTCTCACGGCGCGCCCTAGCGCCCCGGTCGAAGCCCCGGCGCGCCGGGCCGACGCCACGGGCGCACCGGCGGGGCTCGAGGGGCCGTCATGCGGTTCACGACCGCGGGGGCCGACCGTGGCCCGGACGGCGAGCCCCCGCTAGGGGGCCGGTCCCGGTCCGGAAGGGAGTCCCGATGGCGTTCCGCGGTGCCCGGCGGCTGTGGGGCGTGGTCCGCGCCCTGCGGGTGCGGCTCTGGCAGGGCCTGGTCGCCCTCGGCGCCCTCCAGGCCGCCGGCGAGCAGGCCCGGGCGGACGCGGCCCGCGGCCTCGACGCGCCCCGTGTGCCGGACGCTCCGCCGCTGCTCGACGCGCCGCCGCCCGGCCATCCCGAACGGCTGCGCCCGGACCTGCCGTTGACCGCTCTGGAGCGGGCGCTGCTTCAGGAGCTGGACGCCGCGGGCTGAGCGGCGGCCGTCCGCACCGTGAACAGATCCGTCCGTACCTCGGGCGGTGTCCGCCCGTAGGCGATGCGCCGGGTGATGCGCGTGCCCAGCGGGGTGCGGGTGACCAGGCGGGCCGCGTGGGAGCGCAGGATGTCCACGGCCGGGCCGCCCGCTCCGAGCAACGCCTTGGCCTGCACCTTCTGCATCCGGGTCACCGCCTCGGCGGCGGGTCCCCGCAGCTGCTGGAAGGCGGCGAGCCGGGCGCGGGAGCAGTCGCCGGCGCGGAGCGCGTCGACCAGGACCGGGTGCAGGGCCGCCGCGTCCTGGAGGGCGAGGTTGATGCCCTGGGCGCCGAGCGGGCCGTGGGTGTGGGCGGCGTCCCCGAGCAGCACCAGCCCGTCGCGCACCCAGGTGTCGGCGTGCGCGGCGAACACGTCGAGCAGCCGCAGGTCGTCCAGGGCGCGCAGGCCCTCCTGGATCAGGTCGGCGAACTGCGGCAGGGCGGTGGCCAGTTCGGCGCGTACGGCCTCGATGCCCCGGGCGGCTACGGCGGGCCAGCCGCGGTGCGGCAGGGTCCAGCCGATCCGGATCCGGTCGGGGTGGGTGTCGTGGACCAGGACGGCGCTGCCGGGCGCCCGGTGCACGGCGACCGTGCCGGTCGCACGGCCGGGGGCGGGCAGCGAGAACCACACGACGTCCTGGTCGAAGGCCTCGGTGCGCCCGGCGCCGATGCCCGCGAGCGCACGCGTCCTGGAGTAGCGGCCGTCGGCGCCGACCACGACCCGGGCCCGTACGGTGACGCGGCGTCCGCCGGGGCCGCTCGCCACCACGCCGGTGCACCGTCCGTCCTCCTCGGTCAGCGCGGACAGACGGTGGCCCGGCAGGTGGTCGAAGCCGGGCAGGGCGCGGCAGGCGGCGGCGAGTTCGGCCAGCAGGTGCCGCTGGGGCAACGCGAGCAGGTGGTCGTACGGGCCGGGCAGCCGCCCGTAGTCGATGTCCAGCAGGACGCGTCCGCCGTCCAGCAGCCGGAAGCCGGTCAGGGGCGCGGCGCCGCGCGCCCGCGCGGGGGCCAGCACTCCGAGCCGGTCGAGCACCTGCTGGCCGCCGGGCTGGAGCACCTCCCCGTGGAAGTCCCGCCCCAAGGAGGCGGGGTCCCCGGCGGACTTCTCCAGCAGCGCGACCCGTACGCCGGAGCGCAGCAGCATCAGGCTCAGCGCCAGCCCGGCGGGCCCGGCGCCGACTACGGCGACGTCCGTGTCCGGGCGGTGCGCGTCCGCGGCGCGCCCCGCGCGGCGGTCAGGCCGCGGCGCGGACGGCGGCCAGGGCACGGTTGACCAGGTCGAGGTAGGCGCGCGGGGTGTCGGCCTCGTCGAGGGCCTCCTCGTCGAGGGCGACACCGAAGTCGCGCTCGATGCGCCCGGTGGTCTGCAGGATGGCCAGGGAGTCGTAGCCGAGTTCGGCGAACGGCACGTCGACGACGTCGCCGTCCAGGTCGACGCCCTCCTCCTGGCCCGCGCACTCGCGCAGCAGGGCCTTCAGATCGTCCAGTTCGAACTGTCGCATGGGTGCTCTCCGTCTCTGTGCGCGCGAGCGGTCGGCCGCGTGGTCACGGCTCGACACTCGGTCAACGGGCTGGAGAAACACTCGAATCGCCCGGGTGGCGCCCGGCGGCGCGGGTCCGCCCGCGCTCAGGCCGCGTACAGGTCGAAGGTCGAGGTGCGACGCGGTCCGGACACCACGTCCAGCTGGGGGTCGACGGCCAGCATCGCCTGGTGCAGCCGCTGGAGCTGCGGCGAGGGCTCCACGCCCAGCTCGCCGACGAGGCGGCGGCGCAGCCGGTGGAAGACCTCCAGCGCGGCGGCCTGCCGACCGGAGCGGTACAGCGCCACCATCGCCTGCGAGTGCAGCCCCTCGTGCTCGGGGTGCCGGGCGATCAGGTCCGTCAGCTCGGCGGTGACCTCGGCGTGCCGGCCGAGCCTGAGGTCGGCGTCGATACGGCGTTCCCGGGTGACGAGCCGGCTCTCCTCCAGCCGCATCGCCTCGATCTCGAGGATGGGGCCGACGCGCACGTCGACCAGGGCGGGCCCCTGCCACAGGTCCAGCGCCTTGCGGTAGGTGCGGGCGGCCCGCTCGTCCTCGCCGTCCTCGAAGCACTGCTGTCCCTCGGCGACGAGGCTTTCGTACTCGTGGACGTCGACCGCCTCGGCCGGTATCTGAAGCAGGTAGCCGCCGTGCCGGGTGGCGAGCACGCCCTTGGCGGCGCCGGGGGCGCCCGGGCCCATGGCGGTGCCGAGCCGGCGCCGCAGCTGGAGTATGTAGGTCTGGAGGGTGGTCAGGGCGCTCTGGGGGAGTTCGGTGCCCCAGATCTCCTCCATGAGGGTGGGCACGGGCATGACCCGTCCCGGGTAGAGGGCGAGCAGGGCCAGGATCTGCCGCGGCTTCCCGGCCGTCGGAACGATCGACATCCCGTTGACGTCGGCACTCAGTGGACCCAGAACACGAATCTTCATGGTTTCCTCCCCGTACCTCGACGGCTGAACTCGGCTGCCGAGCCGGTGTGCGAATCGGTGTCCGAGGCTCGTCGATATTGCGCCACGCAGGGATCCGCTGTCCTTACCCCACGACGTATGCACGAGGCGCACCGTATCCCGCCGCAACCCTGCCCTCGTAAATCCTCGAGGAATCGTCGAGTGGTTTTCCGGCGCCGCTTCGCGGGCCGTGTCTGACGCGTCTCTGACGCCTGACTGACCGCCGGGAAAGGACGCCGGGGACCGTCTTCCGCCCACCGGGTGGACACTGTTAGCTTTCCGCGTCATGGAGACCACCGAAAGCGCCGGACGGGACGACGGCCGGGCGGTGCCCGAGGGCGCGGACCCGCTGACGCGGCAACTGCTGCGGCAGATGGTCGCCCGCAGCATGCAGCTGGCGGAGAGCGAAATCCCCGGCGACGAGGACGACCTCGTGGACCACGGTCTGGATTCGATCACGACCATGGAGCTGATCTCCGCCTGGCACCGACGCGGCATCGAGGTCGGATTTCCCGAGCTGATGGCGCGTCCCACCCTCGGCGACTGGTGGCTGCTGATTTCCCGCCGGTCCGCCGCGAACGCCGCGTGACGTGAACTCGAAGAAGTCCGGAAAACCACTGGAGTCACGCTCGCGTCTGCCCCGTATTTGACAGCGACCGTCTATGGTCCGATGGCGGAAGAATTGCAGCCGCCCTTTCCGGCCAGCCGGAATCGGATCACCAGACGGAGTCATCCATGGAATTCGGCGTGAACTTCTTTCCGGTCGTCGATCCGGAGCGCAAGAGCGCGAGCACGTACTACGACGAGAGCCTGCGACTGGCCGCGCTCGCCGAGGCGCTGGAGTTCGAGCACGTGCAGACGGTGGAGCACTACGGCTCGCCGTACGGCGGCTACAGCCCCGACCCGGTGGTCTTCCTGACCGCCGTGGCCGCGCGCACCAGCCGGATACGGCTGGTGACCGGCGCGGTCATCGCCGCGTTCGCGCACCCGGTGCAGATCGCGGCCCGCCTGGCCCAGCTCGACAACCTCTCCCACGGCCGGCTGGACGCCGGCTTCGGACGGGGCTTCCTGCCCGACGAGTTCGACCTGTTCGGCGTGGACATGGCCGAGAGCCGCACCCGCTTCGACGAGGTCGTCGACGCCTGTGTCGCGCTGTGGAGCGGACGCGAGGTGCGTTTCGAGGGCGAGGTGCACCGCTTCGGACCGGTCACCGGCTTCCCGCGCCCCTACCAGCGCCCGCACCCCCCGGTGTTCGTGGCGTCGGCGACCAGCGCCGCGTCCTGCGCGCGGGCCGGTGAGCGCGGCCACCACCTCCAGGTCGTGCCGTCCGTCACCAGCCGCGAACAGCTGACCGCGATGACGGCGGCCTACCGCGAGGCCCGCGCGGCCGCCGGTCACGAGGGCCCGGGCCGCATCCAGATCAAGTACACCTGCTACCTGGGCGAGGACCGTGCCACCGCGCTCGCCGACGCGCGCGCCGGCGAGGAGAACTACGTGCGGACGATGGCCGGTGCGGTCGCCTCCTGGGCGAGCGCGCGCTCGGAGCAGTACCCGGGCTACGAGGCGTTCGTGGAGAAGGTCCGCGCCTTCGACTTCGACAAGTCCCTCGCCGGCCACAAGGTGCTGGCGGGCACCCCCGACGAGGTGGCCGCGCAGATCGAGACCATCCGCGGCTGGTACGGCGACGACCTGTGCCTGAGTCTCCAGTTCAACCCCGGCCACCTGCCCTTCGAGCGCGCCGAGCGGGCCGTGGAGCTGTTCGCCCGCGAAGTGGCGCCGGCGTTCACCGGCGGCCTCGCCGCGGCGGCGTGAGCCGGGGCCCGACCTTCAGGAGAGGCGATGTACGGCATATCCGGACCATCCGAGGGGCTCCGCCTGTTCGTCTTCCACCACGCGGGCGGCTCCCATCTGCTCTACCGCACCTGGCCGGGCCTGCTGCCCGCCCACTGGGACGTACGGCTGCTGGACGCGCCCGGCAGGGGGCGGCTGGCCGACGAGCCGCCGCTGGACGACGCGCGCCGGCTGGCGGGCTTCTTCCTGCGCCGGCTGGGCGCGGACCTGACCGGCCCGTTCGCGTTCTTCGGGCACAGCATGGGTGCGCTCGTCGCCTACGAGCTGACCCGGCTGCTGGAGGCCGAGGGACGCCCGCTTCCCGTCTGGCTCGGCCTGTCGGCGCGCGGGGCGCCCCGCGCGCAGGGCGACGGCACCCGACGGCACGAGCTGCCCGACGACGAACTGCGCGTCCACCTCGCGGCGATGGGCGGCACCCCGCTGGAGGTGCTGCACGATCCGGACCTGTGGGCGATGTTCGCCCCGGCCATCCGCAACGACCTGCGCCTGGTGGAGAACTGGCGCCCGCTGCCCGGCCTGGCGCCGCTGACCGTGCCGCTCGCGGCGTACGGCGGGCGGGCCGACGTGGTGGTCTCCCCCGACCGTCTGGCCGGCTGGGAGGAGCACGCCGAGCACTTCCAGGGGCTGCACCTGTTCGACGGCGGCCACTTCTACTTCCAGTCCGACCCGGCTCAGCTGCTCGCACTGATCACCCGGCACGCCACGGCCGCGCTTCAGGCGCCGGCGGCGGTGAGGCCGTCATGACCGCGCGCCGGGGGGCCGACGCCGACGTCGTGGTGGTCGGGCTGGGCGCCTGGGGCGCCGCCGCGCTGTGGCAGCTGGCCCGGCGCGGGCTGAGCGCGATCGGCGTGGAACGCCACGGCCTGGCCAACACGTCCGGCTCCTCCTACGGGGAGAGCCGGATGTTCCGCACGGCCTGCCTGGAACACCCCGGCCTGGTGCCGCTCGCGCGGCGCTCCCGCGAGCTGTGGCAGCAACTGGAGACCGAGACGGGTACGCACCTGCTGGACCCCACCGGGGCGATGCTGATCGGCCCGCGCGACGGCCGCGTCGTCGGGGGCGCGCTGCGGGCCGCCCGGGAGCACGACCTCGAGGTGCGGGTCCTGGACCGCGACGAACTGCACCGGCGCTGCCCGGCCCACCAGGGCCTGGCCGCCGGTGACATCGCCGTCGTGGAGCCGCAGGGCGGACTGACCCTGCCCGAGCGGACGATCCACGCGGCGGTCGGGGCGGCCCGCGCGGCCGGGGCGGCGGTGCTCACCGACACCCGGGTGACGGCCGTGGAGCACGCGGGCGACGGGGTCGCCGTGCACACGGCCGCGGGACGGGTGCTGCACGCCGCCCAGGCGGTCCTGACGCCCGGGCCGTGGCTGGACCAACTGGTGCCCGCTCTGCCGCTGGAGGTGGTGCGGATGCCGACGACCTGGTTCACGCCCGACGAGCCGCACGAGCGGTTCGCGCTGGACCGGCTGCCGGTGTTCATGCGGGAGATCGACGGCGGGGACGTGCTGTGGGGCCACGGCACGCTGCCCGGCCGCACCGAGCTGAAGCTGGGCCTGGAGGACGGCGGAAAGCACTTCCGCGTCGTGGATCCCGAGACGCTGGACCGGTCGGTCTCGCCCGTCGACTGGGCGGTGCTGGCGCGGCACCTGGAGTGGGCGGTACCGGGCGTGGGCCGGGCGCCGTCGCGCGCGCTGGCCAACGTCTACGCGCGCACGCCCGACGGCCAGTTCGTGATCGGACGGCCGGGACGTGACGCCCGGGTGGTGGTGGCCGGCGGCTGCTCCAGCCACGGCTTCAAGCACTCCCTGGGCATCGGCGAGGTGGTGGCCGACCTCGTGCAGGGAAAGGAGCCGGCCATGCCGCTGGGCTTCACCGATCCCGACCGCTTCTGAGTGACATGCGAGGAAGAGATGCAGTTCCGCATTCTCGGTCCCGTTGAGGTCCACGACGAGCGCACCGGGCTCAGGATCCTGCCCACGGGCGCCAAGCAGCGTGCTCTGCTGGGCGCGCTCGTGGTGAAGTCGGGGCAGATCGTGTCCGTGCACCGGCTCATCGACGAGCTGTGGGGCGAGCATCCGCCGGCGAACGCCACCAACGCCCTGCAGGCCCACGTGGCCCGGCTGCGCCGGCTGCTGCCGGTGCCGCACGCCGGCTCGGGCGAGCCCCACCACGAGTGGATCGTCACCCGCTCCCTCGGCTACGTGCTGCGCCTGGGCCGGGCCACCACCGACGTCGAGCGTTTCAACCGCCTGGCCGCCGAGGGCCGGGCGGCCGCGGTCACCGATCCCCAGAACGCCGCCGAACTGCTGCGCCAGGCCCTCGCGCTGTGGCGCGGACCGGCGCTGGAGGGCAGTGTGCGCGGGGACATCTGCGCGGCCGAGGCGGCGCAGCTGGAGGAGAACCGGCTGACCGCCCTGGAGGCGCTGTACGACGCCTGCCTGCGCGCCGCCCGGCACGACGAGATCACCGGCGAGCTGGAGGAACTGACCGCCGACCATCCGATGCGGGAACGTTTCTACGACCTGCTGATGGTGGCCCTGTACCGCTGCGGCCGCCAGGCGGAGGCGCTCGGCGTCTACGACCGCGCGCGCAAGCGCCTGGCGCACGAACTCGGCGTGGAGCCCGGCCCGGTGCTGCGCGGCCGCATGGAGGCGATCCTCAACCACGACCCGTCCCTCGCCGTTCCCGGCCCGGCCGGCCCGCCGCACGCCTCGGTCCGTCCCTTCCCGCGCCCGTCGGACCCGACGGCCGCGCCGGCCACCGGCCACGAGGCCACGGTGGTGACCCTCACCGACGAGATCGCCCGTCTGCGGCACCACGTGGAGCGCCTCTCCCTGGAGCAGGAGGCCCTGATCCGCCGCTTCGACCTGCTGTCGTCCCAGGCCCCGGCCCGGGCCCGCTGACCAGGTGTCTAGGCGGCGGCTGCGGGCAGGGCGGGGGCCGGGGTGTGGAAGGCGCGGCGGTACCACAGCAGGGGGGCCTGGGCCGGGTCGCCGGTGTGGGCGTCGGTCACGGTGCCGAGGACCAGGTCGTGGTCGCCGGCCCGGACCACGTCGGCGGTGCGGCAGCGCAGCAGGACCTTGGCGCCGGGCAGGTAGGGGGCGCCGGTGCCGGGCCAGGCGGCGAAGCCGGTGCCGGCGAAGCGGTCGATGCCGTGGGCGGCGAAACGACGGGCCAGTTCGTCGTGTTCCGCGCCCAGGACGTTCACCGTGAACTCCCGGGCCCCGGTCAGCGCGGCGTGGCAGCTGGACCGGTGGCCCACGCCCACCAGCACCATCGGCGGGTCCAGCGACACGGAGGTCACCGAGGTGGCGGTGAAGCCGCGGCGCCGGCCGGCCGGGTCGAGCGCGGTGACGACGCTGACCGGTGCGGCCAGGTGCGCCATCGCCTCCCGGAAGGCCTGCGCCTCGGCGTGGGGCCGGCCGGCGTCCTCGTCCTGCGACGGGCGGTGTGTCCTCACGGTCTTCTCCTCTGCTCGGGTCACTCGGATCGGCCGGCCAGGCCCGCCGGCACCGGAAGGCTCCCGTGCGGTCCGGGCAGGGGCAGCTCGCGCGGTGTGGAGCGGCCCCAGGGGAACCCGTCGTGGACGAACAGCCGCCGCGCGGGACCGGGATCTCCCGTACCGCGTTCCACGGCCAGTGAGACCAGCACATCGGGCCGGGGCTGGAGTTCGACGAAGGTCCAGCGGTCGGCGGTGTCGTCGTCGGGCGGCCTGAATCCCAGCACACCGCGGTCGTCGGCGAGTTCGAAGGCGAAGGAGTCGAAGGGCAGCCCGAGTCCCAGCCCGCGCGCCTTCGCGTACGCCTCCTTCAGCGTCCACAGCCGCAGCGTGGCCCGGTCCCGCCGGCGGCCCGGCGGCATCTCGGCGAGCCGGGCCCGTTCCTCGGGCGAGTAGCTCTGCACGATCCAGTCCAGGCCGCGCTCGGCGGCCCGGTCGATGCGCTCGACGTCGACGCCGACGCGGCGGCCGTGGCCCACGGCGACCACGTTGTGCCCGTGTGCGTGCGACAGGTTGAAGTCCGGTTCGGACCGTCCGGCCGGGCCGCCGCCGAAGGCGGCCTGGAGGAACGGGCGCCCGCGCGAGGAGCGCCAGATCGCGGCCTCGGCCTCCGGCACCCCGGTGACCAGGCTGAGCACCCGCCGCACCAGCACATGGGCGACGAGGTACTGGCGCCGGTCCCGCGGGAACATGAAGCGCCGGGCGACGTCGTGCTCGTGCTCGTCGAGCCAGTGCTCGGCGAGCGTCTCGGCCAGGGGCTCCTCCAGCGCCTCGTTCGGGCAGAACCACAGGTGCACGCTGCCCGGGTCCGGCCCGGCCGCGAACCCGCTCACCGGGGGCCCGCCGCGCCGACGGCCGTCCTGCGCTCGCGCCGGATCTGCCGCAGCATGCCGGTCAGTACGGTGCCGGTGCCGATCTCGGTGAACTCCGGCTCGGGGCCGTACTCGCCGTCGAGGATCGACTCCACGGTCCGGCACCAGCGGACCGGCTGGTGGATCTGCTGGAGCAGCAGATCCCCGATCCGCTGCTGCTCGTAGGGGCGGGCGGTCGCGTTCGCGACGACCGGGAAGGCGAGCGGGGCGAACCGGGTGGCCGCGACGACCGAGTAGAGCCGCTCGGCGGCCGGGGCCATGTACCGGGAGTGGAAGGGGCCGCTGACGGCGAGGCGCCGCACCGCGCGTGCCCCGGCGTCCTCCAGGATCGGCCCGGCCTCCTCCAGGTCCTCCACCGGGCCGGCCAGGACGATCTGGCCGGGCGTGTTGAGGTTGGCGAGGTCGAGCGAGCCGAATCCGGCGCGCAGCAGCAGGAAGCGCAGCTGGGTCTCGGGCAGGCCGATCACCGCGCTCATCCCGCCGCCGCCGGTCCGCGCCATGGCCTCCGCGCGGGCGGCGACCAGCCGCAGCCCGTCGGCGAAGCCGAACGCGCCGGCCGCCTGGAGGGCGTTGTACTCGCCGAGACTGTGTCCGACGGCGAGGTCGGGCCGCTCCCCGGTGTCCTCCAGGTGGGCGCGCAGCGCGAGCGCGTTGACCGCGAACATGGCGGGCTGGGTGTAGCGGGTGTTGCCGAGCCGGCCGTCGGGGTCCTCCAGGCACAGCCGGCGCAGGCTGTAGCCGAGCACGTCACTGGCCTGCGACTCCAGCTCGGGGAAGCGGTCGAACAGCTCCCGGCCCATGCCGACGCGCTGGGCGCCCTGGCCGGGGAACATGAAGATCCGGGTCATGGTGATCACTGCCTGTCAGACGGTGGTGGCGGACGGGTGGGCGGGGTAGGCGGCCTCGGCGAGCGCACCCAGATCGGCCGCGGTGAACAGGGTCTCCAGGGACGGCTCCAGGCCACCGTCGGCGGCGATCCGGGCGGCGATCCGCAGCAGCTGCCGACTGGTGGCGCCGAGTTCGAAGAGGTCCTGGCCGGGGGTGAGCCGCTCAGCGGACACACCGGTCTCGACGGCGACGATCCGCGCCAGCCGCTCGAACCCGTCGACGGGGCGGCCCGGGTCGTCCGCCCGGGGCATGGAGCCGGGTCCGGTGCCGGTGCCGGGTCCAGTGCCGGGTCCAGTGCCGGTGCCGGGTCCGGTCCCAGGGCCAGTGCCCGGACCGGGTCCGGTGCCAGGGCCCACTCCGGGTCCGGTGCAGGGTCCGGGTCCGGTGCCCACTCCGGGTCCGGTGCCAGGGCCAGTGCCCGGTGCGGTGCCGGTGTCCACTCCGGTGCCAGTGCCCGGTCCGGGATCGGTGCCAGGGCCCACTCCGGGTCCGGTGCCAGGGTCAGTGCCGGGTCCGGTGCCGGTGCCCTGTCCGGGTCCGGTGCCGGTGCCCTGTCCGGGTCCGGTGCCGGTGCCCTGTCCGGGTCCGGTGCCGGTGCCCTGTCCGGGTCCGGTCCCAGGGCCAGTGCCCGGACCGGGTCCGGTGCCAGGGTCAGTGCCCGGTCCGGTGCCAGTGTCCACTCCGGTGCCAGTGCCCGGTCCGGGATCGGTGCCAGGGCCCAATCCGAGTCCGGCCCCAGGACCAGTGCCC
>NZ_JAGMUF010000049.1:0-872 GCF_019049125.1 Streptomyces sp. AC602_WCS936
TAGTGATCTGAGTCGGAGATTCGTCGGCAGTATGCGGCGACTTTGTCGAGGATCTCGTCGGCAGTCTTCGTCCAGACGAACGGTCTGGGGTGGTCGTTCCAGTCCGCGAGCCAGCTGCGGATGTCACGTTCGAGGGCCTGCACGGAGCGGTGGACACCGCGTTTGAGCTTCTTCTGGGTGAGCTCGGCGAACCACCGTTCCACCAGGTTCAGCCAGGACGAACTCGTCGGGGTGAAGTGCAGGTGGAAGCGGGGGTGTGCCAGCAGCCACTTCTTGATGGCGGGTGTCTTGTGGGTGACGTAGTTGTCGAGGATGAGGTGCACGTCGAGTTCGGCGGGTACTTCCTTGTCCAGTTTGGTGAGGAACTTCTTGAACTCGACGGCACGGTGCCGCCGGTGCAGTGAGCCGATCACCTTGCCCGTGGCGACCTCCAGGGCGGCGAACAGAGTGGTGGTGCCGGCGCGGACGTAGTCGTGGCTGCGGCGTTCGGGAACCCCGGGCACCATCGGCAGGACGGGCTGGGACCGGTCCAGGGCCTGGATCTGCGACTTCTCGTCCACGCACAGGACCAAAGCCTTCTCCGGCGGGTCCAGGTAGAGGCCCACCACGTCACGGACCTTGTCGATGAACAGCGGGTCGGTGGACAGCTTGAACGTCTGTGTCCGGTGCGGGGCCAGGGCGAACGCCCGCCAGATCCGCGAGATGGCGGACTGGGACATGCCCGTGGCGGCCGCCATCGATCTGGTCGACCAGTGGGTGGCGTTCTTCGGTTTCTCCTCGAGTGTTTTGACGATGACGCGCTCGACGTCCGCGTCGGTGATCTTCCGCGGGACACCGGGTCGCGGCTCGTCGGACAGACCATCCAGACCACG
>NZ_JAGMUF010000050.1:0-4812 GCF_019049125.1 Streptomyces sp. AC602_WCS936
CTGCTGCACCACATCGCCGGCGACGGCTGGTCCCTGGCCCCGCTCACCCGCGACCTGGCCACCGCCTACGCCGCCCGCCGCGAGGGCCGCGCCCCCGAGTTCGCGCCACTGCCCGTCGGTTACGCCGACTACACGCTGTGGCAGCGCGAGCTGCTCGGCGACGCCGACGACCCGGCGAGCACGCACGGCGCCCAGCTCGCCCACTGGCGCGAGGCCCTCGCCGGGGCCCCCGCCCAGCTCGACCTGCCCACCGACCACGCCCGGCCCGCCGTCTCCTCCCACCACGGCGCCACCGTGCCGTTCCGGCTCGACGCAGGCCTGCACGACCGGCTCGCCGGACTCGCCGCCGCCTGCGACAGCAGCCTGTTCATGGTGCTCCAGGCCGCCTTCGCCGCCCTGCTGACCCGGCACGGCGCGGGCACCGACATCCCCGTCGGCAGCCCCGTCGCCGGCCGCACCGACGACGCGCTGGACGACCTGGTCGGGTTCTTCGTCAACACCCTGGTGCTGCGCACCGACACCTCCGGCGACCCCACGTTCGGCGAACTCGTCCGCCGGGTGCGGAACTTCGACCTGGCCGCCTACACCCACCAGGACCTGCCGTTCGAGAAGCTCGTCGAGGAGGTCAACCCCGAACGCACCCTCGCCCGCAACCCCCTCTTCCAGGTCGTCCTCGCCCTGCAGTCCATGCCCGCCGCCGACCTGGCCCTGCCCGGCCTGGACGTCGCCGCGGAGCCGGTGCGGGTGGGCTTCGCCAAGTTCGACCTCGGTCTCGCCGTCGTCGAGGAACACACCGCCGACGGTGCCCGCGCCGGTATCCGCGGCGACTGGGAGTACAGCACCGAACTGTTCGAACGCGGCACCGTGGAAGCCCTCGGCGAACGCCTGGAACGCTTCCTGCGCGCCGTCGCCGAGGACCCCGAGCGCACCATCGGCTCGGTCGACCTGCTCGGCCCGGCCGAACGCCACCGGCTGCTGGTCGACGTCAACTCCACCGGGACCGAGCCGCCGCGGCCCGTCACGCTGCCCGCCCTGTTCGAGGCACAGGCGGCCCGCACCCCCGACGCCGTGGCACTGGTCATGGGCGCCGAGTCGCTGACGTACGCGGAACTGAACGCGCGGGCCAACCGGCTGGCGCGCCGGCTGGTCGAGCGGGGCGCGGGCCCGGAGCACGTCGTGGCGCTCCAGCTGCCGCGCTCGACGGACCTCGTCACCGCCGTGCTCGCGGTGTGGAAGGCCGGCGCCGCCTTCCTGCCCGTGGACCCCGGCTACCCGGACGAGCGGATCGCGTTCATGCGGGCCGACGCCCGGCCGTCCCTGGTGCTCACCCCCGACGGCCTCGCCGCCGACCTCGCGGCCGCCGCCCCGTACCCCGGCACCGACCTGGGCGACACCGACCGGACGGCCCCGCTGCTGCCGGACCACCCCGCCTACGTCATCTACACCTCCGGTTCCACCGGCACCCCCAAGGGCGTCGTCGTCGCCCACGCCTCGGCCACCGCGACGATCCCGCCGCAGGCCGCACGGTTCGGCCTCGGCCCGCACAGCCGGGTGCTGCAGTTCGCCTCGATCAGCTTCGACGCCGCCCTGTGGGAGTTGACGGCCGCCCTGCTCACCGGCGCCGGACTGGTCCTCGCCACCGCCGACGAACTGCTGCCCGGCCCCGGCCTGGCCGACCTGGTCCGCGAGCAGGGCGTCACCCTGCTCGCCCTGCCGCCCGGCGCGCTGCCCGCCCTGCCCGACGGCGCCCTGCCGCCCGGCACCGACCTGATCGTCGCCGGTGACGCGACCGCGCCCGACCAGGCCGCCCGGTTCGGCCCCGGCCGCCGCATGGTCAACGCCTACGGCCTGACCGAGAGCACCGTGTGCGCCACCATGAGCGCCCCCGTCACCGGCGCGGTCTCCCCGCCCATCGGCCGCCCGGTCGGCGCCGCCCGCGTCTACGTCCTCGACGAGCGGCTGCGGCCCGTGCCGCCCGGCGTCACCGGCGAGATCCACCTCGCCGGGCCCGGCGTCGCCCGCGGCTACCTGGGCCGTCCCGGGCTGACCGCCGAGCGGTTCGTCGCCGACCCGTTCGCACCGCTGTTCGGCGAGCGCGGCACCCGGATGTACCGCACCGGCGACCTGGGCCGGTGGCGGGCCGACGGGGAGCTGGAGTTCGCCGGCCGCGCCGACCACCAGGTCAAGATCCGCGGCTTCCGGATCGAGCCCGGCGAGATCGAGGCCCAGCTCACCGCCCACCCGGCTGTCGCGGCCGGCGCGGTCGTCGTCCGCGAGGCCGAACCCGGCGACAAGCACCTCGTCGCCTACGTCGTCCGCGAGCCCGCCACCGGCACCGGCGACCCGGGCACCGAGAACACCGCCGCGGACGGCGGCGAGCAGGTCGAGAGGTGGCGCGAGACCTACGACTCCCTGTACGAGGCCGAGCCCGGCCACGCCTTCGGCGCCGACTTCTCCGGCTGGAACAGCAGCTACACCGCCGACGCCATCCCTCTGGAGGAGATGACCGAGTGGCGGACCGCGTCCGTCGAACGGATCCTCGCCCTGCGCCCGCGCCGGGTCCTGGAGATCGGCTGCGGCACCGGCCTGATCCTCTCCCAGGTGGCGCCGCACGTCGCCGAGTACTGGGGCACCGACCTGTCCGCGCCCGTCGTCGACCAGCTGCGCGGCCACCTCGACGCCCACCCCGGACTGGCCGACAGGTGCACCCTGCTCACCCGTCCCGCGCACGTCACCGACGGGCTGCCCGCCGGGCACTTCGACACGATCGTGCTCAACTCCGTCGTCCAGTACTTCCCCGACGCCGGCTACCTCGCCACCGTGCTGCGCCGCGCGGCCGCACTCCTCGCCCCGGGCGGCACCGTCTTCCTCGGCGACATCCGCAACCTGCGCACCCTGCGGGCCTTCCGCGCGGCCGTCGAGCTGCGCCGCGCCGGCGCCTACGCCGAACCCGCCGCCGTACGCCGAGCCGTCGACCAGTCGATCGCCACCGAGAAGGAACTCCTGCTCGACCCGGACTACTTCACCACCCTCGTCGACCGGGACCCGCTCCTGGCCTCCGCCGACGTCACCCTGCGCGCGGGCGCCCACCACAACGAGATGAGCCGGCACCGCTACGACGTCCTGCTGCGCCGCGCCGCGGACGGTCCGCGGCCGGCCGAGGAACGGCTGCGCTGGGGCACCGACATCCGCACCGCCGACGAACTGCGCCGCGCCCTGAGCGGGGACGGCGCCGTACGGGTCACCGGCATCCCCAACGCCCGACTGGTCCGCGAGCACCGCGCGTTCGCCGCCCTGGAGCGCGGCGACACCGCCGGTGCCGCCGCCCTCCTCGACGCCCCCGCCCCCGACGACGCCCTCGACCCGCACGACGTGCAGAAGCTGGGCGCCCGCTGCGCCTGGGGCGAGCAGGACGACACCTTCGAGGCGTACGCCGGTCCCGGCACCGCCCACCGGCCGCGCCCGGCCGCCGGGCGCCCCCTGGCCAACGACCCCTCCCGCGGCGAGCGCGACGCCCGCCTCGTCGACGAACTGCGCGACCTGGTGGCCGAGCGGCTGCCCGCCCACATGGCGCCCGCCGCGTACGTCGTCCTGGACGCCCTGCCGCTGACCGTCAACGGCAAACTCGACCGGGACGCGCTGCCCGCACCCGACCTGGGCGCCGCCGCGGCCGGCCAGGCACCCCGCACCCGGCGCGAGGAGATCCTCGCCGCCCTCTTCGCCGAGGTCCTCGGCCTGCCCGGGGTCGGCGTCGACCGCAGCTTCTTCGACCTGGGCGGGCACTCCCTGCTGGCCACCCGGCTGCTGAGCCGCATCCGCACCGTGCTCGGCGCGGAACTCGCCGTGCGCGACCTGTTCCAGGCGCCCACCGTCGCCGAACTCGCCGGGCGCGTCGACGGCGCCGACGAGGCCCGGCCCGCGCTCACCGCCCGGCCCCGCCCCGAGGAGGTGCCGCTGTCGTTCGCCCAGTACCGGCTGTGGTTCCTGCACCGCATGGAAGGGCCCGGAGCCACCTACAACATCCCGATGAGCCTGCGGCTGACCGGCAGCCTCGACACCGGTGCGCTGCGGGCCGCGCTCGCCGACGTCGTCGCCCGCCACGAGGCGCTGCGCACCGTCTACCCGGAGCGCGGCGGCGTCCCCCGCCAGCAGGTCCTGAACCCCGTGGCGCCCGCCTTCGAGACGGTGCCGACCACGCCCGAACGGCTCGGGGCGGACCTCGCCGACGCCGCCCGCCGCGGCTTCGACCTGGCCGGCGAACTGCCGTTGCGGGCCACGCTGTTCGCAGTCGGCGAGCACGAGCACGTACTGCTGCTGCTCATGCACCACATCGCCGGTGACGGCTGGTCCTGGCCGCCGCTCGCCCGTGACCTCGGCGACGCCTACGCCGCGCGGCGCGCGGGCCGCGCCCCCGACTTCGCGCCGCTGCCCGTCCAGTACTCCGACTACACGCTGTGGCAGCGCGAGCTGCTCGGCGACGAACGGGACCCCGACAGTCGGATCGCCCGGCAGATCGAGCACTGGACCCGGACGCTGGACGGCATCCCCGAGGAACTGACGCTGCCCACCGACCACCCGCGCCCCGCCGTCGCCTCGCACCGCGGCGACACGGTGCCCTTCACCGTCGACGCGGACCTGCACCGCCGGCTGAACGCGCTGGCCGGCACCGAGCGGGCCAGCCTCTTCATGGTGGTCCAGGCGGCCTTCGCCGCCCTGCTGACCCGGCACGGGGCGGGCACCGACATCCCCGTCGGCTCTCCCGTCGCGGGCCGCACCGACGAGGCGCTGGACGACCTGGTCGGGTTCTTCGTC
>NZ_JAGMUF010000051.1:0-15867 GCF_019049125.1 Streptomyces sp. AC602_WCS936
CCCCCCCCCCCCCCCCCCCCGATGCACATATGCATGCGGGCCGGAACCAGCCCCACCTCTTCACCTCGACGAACCAGGACGTTAGCCCTGCAACCTCGCGAGCAGCGGGCGGAATTGTCGGTTCCGTTACCGTTTCCGGAGGGCAGCTCGACCGGAATGGTTCGATCCAGGGCGTCTTCCGGTTCACTACAGTTCCTGACCGCCGCCTTTCGGCCAGGTTCAGACCTGCCCGGTGGCCCGCCACGCTGGCTGAGCAGGGTGTTCTCGCTGGCCATGACGGCGAAAAGCGGAGTTTCGCTTGGCTGCACGGCTTCCGGCGACTGCGAGTCCGCTGGGAACGCCGGGCCGACATCCACGAAGCCTTCCTGAAACAGGCCTGCTGCCTCATCACCCACCGCCAGCTTCGGTCACTCTGTTAGTTGCTGTCGTCATCCATATAGAGACAGAACGGGTGACCAGCAGGGTCGAGCATCACCCTGACGTTGTCCTGCGGCTGATACCCGGCCTCCCGCGCACCCAGTTCCAGCGCATGGGCTACAGCGGCCTGCAGATCGACGACTTCGAAGTCTAGGTGCATCGTGATCCGCTGGGCGTCATCCTGAGCTGGCCAGACTGGAGGGACGTAGCCGTCCGAGCGCTGGAAGGCTATGTAGCCCACACTCTCCGAGGGCGCGACAGCCGCCCCATCAGGCTCTTCCTTGGTGATCTCCCAGCCCAGGAGGTCTGAGTAGAAGTGAGCGAGCGCCCGCGGATCGGGCGCCTCAAGTACAACGCCCCACCAGTCGTGCCTCGACATGCGAGGAGTACCGGGCTCATGACTGGGTCGTCCACGCATGCTGCCCACTACCTCCGGATACTCCGCCGCAGATCCTCTTCAAAGGCTGACCTCTGGACCCTATCGACCGCCCGAGCGCGAGGACCAGGAGACCTTACACAGGAGGCCGTGCATGCTCCCGGAGCTGTTCGGCTTCATTGTGTTAGCCGTTCTGAGGCGCCACCGGGTCTGGGGCGCTGTTCGCGCTGGTTCGCTGCCGGACATTGCTCAAGCCAAGGCAGCGCGGTGTTGCCGACCTGTAAGCGATTTTCGATACATCGACGATATGTGCCCACGGGTAGCATCCATGACGTGCGTGTACTGGTTGTCGAGGATGAACCCTTCATGGCGGAAGCCATTCGGGACGGCCTTCGTCTGGAGGCGATCGCGGCGGATATCGCGGGTAACGGGAACGCCGCTCTGGAAATGCTCAGCGTCAACGCCTACGACATCGCGGTTCTCGACCGCGATATTCCCGGACCCTCGGGTGACGAGATCGCGAGACGCATCGTCGCCTCGGAGAGCGGCATGCCGATCCTCATGCTCACCGCGGCCGACCGTCTCGACGACAAGGTCTCCGGGTTCGGCCTCGGGGCCGACGACTACCTCACGAAACCGTTCGAGTTGCGGGAGCTGGTGCTCAGGCTCCGGGCACTCGACCGCAGGCGTGCGCACACCAGGCCGCCCGTGCGGGAGATCGCGGGCCTGCGTCTGGATCCGTTCCGCCGCGAGGTGTACCGGGACGGCCGCTACGTCGCGCTGACCCGCAAGCAGTTCGCGGTGCTCGAAGTCCTGGTCGCCGCGGAAGGCGGTGTGGTCAGCGCCGAGGATCTCCTGGAACGGGCGTGGGACGAGAACGCGGACCCGTTCACCAACGCTGTGCGCATCACCGTCTCGGCACTGCGCAAACGACTCGGCGAACCCTGGCTCATCGTCACCGTGCCCGGCGTCGGCTACCGCATCGGCACAGCGCCCGGCACCGGACCTGGGGGAACGGACCGTGGATAGGGCGCCTGGTCTGAGCGTCCGCCTCAAGCTCACCCTCAGTTACGCCGGATTCCTGGTGGTCGCGGGCGTCTTGCTGCTCTCCGCCATCGGCGCTTTTCTCTGGCAGGAGGGGTGGTTGCAAACCACCGCGGAGGGTGCGTGGAGAGCGACGCCGGGCACCACGTTCGTGCGCGGCTTCGCCCCGACGGCAGCCGCCGTCATGGTGTTCCTCCTGGTGTTCGGTCTCCTGGGCGGATGGATTCTGGCCGGTCGCATGCTCGCCCCGCTGGACCGCATCACGCACGCGACGCGTACGGTCGCGAACGGATCGCTCTCCCATCGAATCCGACTTCCGGGCCGCCAGGACGAGTTCCGCGAGCTCGCCGACGCCTTCGACATGATGCTCGCGAGGCTCGAAGCGCACGTAGCCGAACAGCGGCGATTCGCGGCGAACGCCTCCCACGAACTGCGCACCCCGCTGTCGGTCTCGAAGTCCCTGCTCGAAGTGGCCCGCGCCGATCCCGGCCGCGCCGCCGACCCGCTGATCGACCGCCTCCACACCGTCAACACCCGGGCCATCGATCTCACCGAAGCACTGCTCCTGCTCAGCCGTGCCGGCCGACGCTCCTTCACCCGAGAACACGTCGACCTGTCCCTCATGGCGGAAGAAGCCACCGAAACACTCCTTCCCCTCGCGGAGGAGCACGGCGTCACCCTGGAGACCGACGGCGACGTCGCCCCCACGATCGGGTCGCCGGCGCTCCTGCTGCAGCTGACCACGAACCTCGTGCACAACGCGATCGTCCACAACCTGCCGCAACACGGCAGCGTGTGGGTGACCACCGAGGCCCGGCCCAAGACCGTGGTGCTCACCGTCGAGAACACCGGCGAACCGATCACCCCGGAGTCGGTGTCGACGCTCACCGAGCCGTTCCAGCGCGGCACCGAGCGCGTGCGCAGCGACCAGGCGGGTGTCGGCCTCGGCCTGGCCGTCGTCGAGACCATCACCCACGCGCACGACGGGACCCTGGTCCTCACCCCGCGCTCCGCCGGTGGGCTCCGCATCACGGTGGAACTGCGGGGGGCTCCCCTGCGCGAATGACACCGCTCCGGGCGGGACCGTGTATCGCGGTCGTATCGGGAAATACATACGCCACCGCAACAGCCCTCCGTCTTCAGTAGGGGCATGGAACAGAACACACCATCGTCAGCATCGGCCCGTCGTGCGCGCGGGATCGCCCGTTGGATCGTGCTCGTCGGCCTGGGGATTCTCGGTGTGGCGGTCGCCGCGTTCGTGCTGCCGTTGTTCGTCAGGTCCGTGCCGTTGGTCATGCACGGTGGCTGGCACGCCTGGTTGTTCACCTTCAACGGTGTGATGCTCACCATGGTGGCGGCGCTGCCGTTGTCCGCGCTGGTGGTGTGGCTGCTGACGCGCCGCCGGAAGGCCGCCGGCATCGAGCCGGACTGGGCGCGGCGCAGGTCGCTGGCCGAGGTGGGCCTGGTCCACGGGACGGTGCCGTGGGTGTGGCTCATCCTGATGCCGGGCGCGCGGGCCGGTGAGGTCTCCGGTGCCCTCAGCCTGGTCCCGGTGGTGGACCTGCTCACGATGGGACCGCTCGGCATTCTCGGCAACCTGCTGGTGTTCGCGGCGCTGGGCTTCTTCGCCCCGATGCGCTTCACCGCGCCGGCGTCGGTGCCGCGGGTTCTGGCGCTCGGGGCGGGCTGTTCGGTCCTGGTCGAGACTCTCCAGTACGTCCTGCGCCTGGACCGGGTGTCCTCCGTGGACGACGTGCTGCTCAACGCCACCGGCGCGGCCTTGGCCGCGATGGCGTCCCGCCGTTGGTGGCGCACCCCGGCCGCGGCGTCGGCCGACAGTCCCCGGTCGGCTCCCGTACCGGCGGGCTGACCCGCCCTCGGTCCGGTGGGCTGCCGAACCCGTGCCGCACCCGCCACCGCGCCGTCTCGTCTCGGCGCGCCGCTTCACGACGCGGACGGCGGTCGTGTCCGCCGCGACGCCAAGCGGAGCGGGGCAGTGCGGGGGCGGAGGGTGACACCGCCGCAGAGCTGCGTCGCCGCGGCCAGCAGGGACGGCGACGCCGAATCCGTCGGGACGCGGAGTGGTCAGGTCGCGGCCGGCGTGGCGGAACACGCCCTCTGTACCGCTCGGTGTGGCGATCACGAGGAGGTCGGCGCGATCGGGGGTGGGAGTGGGGGACATTGCGTGGCAGGTAGCCGATGACGCCTTCGCGCAGCCCGTGCTCCTTCTCCCCGCCCACACCAACGCGGTGCCGCCGAGGAGCATGAAGACCTCGTCCTCACTGGTGTGCAGGTGGAAGCGCGGGCCCTCCCCCCTTGGCGACGTGAAAGCGGTCCACGGTCAGCCACCCGTCGCCGGCGCCCTTGTCCGGCAGGACGGAGAACGTGGTTCGCCGCCGACGACATCGAGTACACCGTCGCCCGCCTGCGCACGCACGGAGCCGAACCCGTCGCCAAGCCCGCGCGGCACGAGGACGGCTACCGGCTCTGCTCTGTCCGCGGCTCCGAGGGCATCGTCATCGGACTGGCCGAGCAGCTCAGCTGAGAGTACGTTCGGCCTCCGGCCACCGCCCGGGGCAAGGACGGCGCCCCGGGCTTCTGGGCCTCACGGAAGACGTGCCGGGGCCCGTCGCGGGCAGGCTGGACGGTGAGGGGAGCGATGTCCGGGCCCCGGAGCGGGAAGGAGCATGCCGTGTTCGAGCGGTTCGCCACCAGGACGGTGCGCACCGGCGAGGCATCCGTCTTCGTCCGGTACGGAGGAGAGGGCCCACCCCTCCTGCTGCTGCACGGCCACCCCCGCACCTCCGCGACCTGGCACCGGGTCGCACCCCTCCTGGTCCGGCGCGGCTTCACCGTCGTCTGCCCCGACCTGCGCGGTTACGGACGTTCCCGCGGCCCCACGCCCGCCGCCGACCACGCCCCGCACTCCAAGCGGGCCGTGGCCGGGGTCATGGTGGAGGTCATGCGGGCCCTCGGGCACCAGCGCTTCGGGCTCGCCGGCCATGACCGCGGAGCTGCCGTGGCGCTCCGGCTGGTGCTGGACCACCCGTCCGTGGTGACCCGGGTGGCATTCCTGGACGGCCTGCCCCTCAGCGAGCACCTGGCCCGCGCCGACGCCCGCTTCGCCACCGCGTGGTGGCACTGGTTCTTCTTCGCCCAGCCGGAGATCCCCGAACGCGTCATCAACGCCGACCCCGACGCCTGGTACCACGGCGACCCCGAGGCCATGGGGCAGGAGAATCACGACGAATGGCGGGCCGCCACCAGGAATCCGGACGTTGTCCGCGCCATGCTGGAGGACTATCGCGCAGGGCTTACCGTGGACCGCCGCCAGGAGGAGGCGGACCGGGCCCGGGGCGCGCGGATCGACTGCCCCGTGCTGGTTCTGTGGTCGCTGCGGGACGACCTGGAGGATCTGTACGGCGACCCGCGCGCCATCTGGCGCGACTGGGCCGACGACGTCCGGGGCCAGGGCATCGACGCCGGTCACCACGTGGCGGAGGAGGCCCCTGGCCCGCTCTCCGCCGCCCTGGGCGACTTCTTCACCGCCTGACCCGGGGCCGTCCGACGCCGCACCACCATCGATCAGCCCGTCCGCCCTCGACGGAGTTCGCTCCCGCCTGTCCGGCCGCAGTCCGTCTCACTGGCGATCGCTCGGCGTACGGGGTTCCCGCGGCGGAAGCGGGGTGATCGTCGGCGGTGGCCGGAGGGGCGCGCTCCTTCCGACCTGGACTCCCTGCCGGCCGACCGGCTCGCCGCCCCCGACCACCGCTTCGCCGTGAAGGCCCCGCTGCTCGCCCCGCACCCGCTCTCCCGCGGCGTCGGCGAGTGGGAACGAGTCCAGAGGGCGCGCCGCGGCAGGGCATGCGTGCGCTTATGCCGCGTCCGCGGGGAAGCCCTCTTCCGGAGGCCACACGTGCGCCCGCCTCGTGGGCCGCGCGCACCGCGTCGAGGAGTTCACCGGAAGAGCAGTTCGCTCAGGTCCCGCCAGCCCTCCGCCACGTCCGGCCGGCCGCTGAGCACGTCGAAGACGCGCTGCGACCCGAAGATCTTGACCGAGCGCTCCTGCTCGGGGTCGGAGCCTCTTCTGGCCTGGATCTTCCTTGCGGCCCGCTGGCGCCGCGACCACGTGCTGGAGGAACACGCCCGAACCACCGCACTCGCCGTCCACCATTGGTTGTGCGACCGGGCCTGGGGCCCCCAAGGCGGCCCGGTCCTGGGCCGAAGCCGGCGCAGGACGCACCGACGGCACGCACGGTGGCCGGGTCAGGCGTAGTGGCGGTAGGCGGCCTGCGCCACGCAGGCCGCCTTGTCGCTGCCGTCGGCCTCGACGGTGAACGTCAGTGGCGTCTGGACACCGTTGCCGTTGACCTCCTCCACCGTGCCGACGGCGCCGTGCAGCCGGATAGTCCTAGCCTTTGGAGGCGGTGAAGCGGGCCAGCTCCCATGGATCGTGTGCGCTGAAGACGGTGATCTCATCCGCGTGGTCGCGTCGGAGGGAACGCAGTCGGTCGCGGGTCGCGTCGCGAGCCGCGACGTCGGTCTGTGCTCCCTGCTGGACCGGCTCAAGGGCAGGATGCGAGAAGGGCGGCGTGTGCTCGAGCTCGCCGTGATACATGTACGCGTCACCCGCATGCAGCAGCCACCGTCCGTGGCCGTCGCGCACGGCGACACCCGAGTGCCCCGCCGAGTGGCCGGGCAGCGGAACCAGCAGCAGTTCGCATGCCGGCCCCTGCGGCCGCGTCACGCCGGGGAAGCCGAACCACTCTGTGCGATCCGCCATGGTTGCGGGTGTGAGCAGCGGGTTGTGCGCCCGGTGTGCCGGCATGAAGCGGTCGAGGGTGTGCCGGTGGTGTGCTGCCGTGGGGTCGGTGACGGCCCGGTACTCGTCGGGGTGGACGTGCACCTGTGCGTGAGGGAAGTCCGGCAGTCCTCCTGTGTGGTCGCGATGCAGGTGGGTGAGCACGATGTGCCGCACGTCCTGGGGCGCGTACCCGAGGCGGACGACCTGGCGCAGCGCGCTCTCCTCGGGGTTCAGCGCGGGCTGGGCGTAGGCGACCCAGTCCGCACCCAGCGACCGGTCAGGGTGCTGTAGGTCGGCGGTGCCGAGGCCGGTGTCGACCAGGATCAGCCCGTCCGAGTCCGTCTCGATGAGCAGGCAATGGCAGGCAACGGCCCGTTCGCGGTTCGCAGCGCCGGCCGGAGGTTCTTCGCCGAGCGGTGGAATCTTCCGGAGAGAACCGCAGTTGAGGTGGTGGATACGCACAAGGCCCCCCTGGAGGCAAGCTGGCGGGGTGTTCTTGCCGGACGTTAGGAGGGGCCCTCGTGACTCACCAAACCGTTGGACACGCACAGGCGGGCGATCAGGCCGGCCCGCTGGCGGACTGCCCTGACAGCGCCCTCGTTCCGCCGGGCCACGAACCGCGATGCCCTGTTGACATCACCCTCGCCGCGATGGGCGGTCGGTGGACGCCGCTGGTTGTTCGCGAGTTCCTACGCCGTGGTCAGGCCACATACTCCGAACTGTCCGCCGCCCTGCCCGCTCTCTCGGACAAGGTCCTCTCGGACCGGCTGGCCCAGTTGACCAGTGCGGGCGTCATCGAGCGTCACCGCACCCCGGGCTGGCCTCCCCGCGTCCGCTACATTCTGACCAGCCAGGGCCGGGCGCTGGAACCAGTAGTGCGCAGCATGTGGGAGTGGGGAGCAGCGCGACGGGACGCCCTTGGCTGATCGCCCGCCCCGTCGAACGACGCGCTCCCGTCGAGCACGGCTTCGCCCACCTCGCTCACGCCGGTCGTGAGCGACTGTCTGTGGAGTGGATCGTCGGTCAGCGGTTGACTTCGAGGTTCGTCAGGACGCGCAGGGCGCGCAGGAGGTGGGTGGCGCGGGAGGGATCAGTGCGGAGTTCGGTGAGGGTCCGCCAATTCTCGTCTGCGCAGGTTCAGGCAGTAGTCGTCGTCTGCCAGCAGAACGAGGAGCCTGCCGAGCACGCGGGCACGATGGCCGCGAGCCCTGCGCTGCAGGTGGAAGGAGTCTGCCGGGCTGTCGCCTCGTTGGGCGGGTTTCCGGTCGATGCGGCGGCCCGTCGCTTGCAGTGGTTGACGTGCGTTGTGGAAGTCGCCCTGCCACAGCAAGGCGGTGCCTTCGCAGGCCAGACGGTAAGCAGCGTCGGCTTTCACACGGTCGTCCGCTCCGACGACCCGGCTGGGAGGCGGTGTCGCGCTCTCGGAACGCCAGTAGGCGGAACCGGCGGTGCTCGTCCCGGTCCAGTGGATCGTGGACACCATGTACTCCTCGTGATCGAACGTGCAGGGGCACGACGAGCACAGCCCTCTCGCCGCAGGCAAACGTTTCCGGAATGCCTGGCCCTGGGGCACCGGCACCCGGACGACTGCCCGGCCGCGCTGACGAGATCGGTTCAGGCCGACGGAGTACTCAGCTGTCGGCCAGAGCCATGAGGAACCGAGTCTCCGCGTCGTCCCGCCCCGCACACACTCCGGGGACCGCGACGAGGGCGGCCAGGGCCCGGCACCAGCCCAGCACCCGACGAGGAGACATGCCGGGAACCAGCGCCGCCAGCCCCTCGACCCTCTGCTCCAGCACGGCTGGATCTGCGACTCCTTCAAGCACCCAGTCCACAGCGTCGAAGTCCGGGTCGCCCCACGTCGGCCTCGGGTCAATCGCCACCAAGCGGGCACCCGGACCGGACAGCACGTTGGCCGGATGAAGATCGCCGTGCACGAGTCCCACAGGCCCATTGCCTGCGAGTTCCAGGGCCGCCGCTCGCGCCTGCCGAAGCATCTTCGAGGCAGCCGGATCGTTCACGTCGCGCGCTGCCAGCCTGCGGTCGGTCAAGTCGAACACGAAGTCGACACGGTGTGAGAGAGGCTGCAGTACGGAGCGCTCACCCGGCTCGGGAGCAGGGTCCCGCAGGTCCCGCAGCAGCGCCGCGACCTCGGCCAGATTCCATGCACGCCGGCTCACCTGCACCCCCGGCTCCACGTCCTCCAGCAGCAGTGCCCCGGCGGTCAGATCTTGTGCCAGCAGCGTGACAACCGACGGCGTCCTCGCCCAGGCCCGCAGGGCTTCGGCTTCCTCTCGGGCAATCCCGGGCTCGGGCGTCAGTTTCAGCCACGCCGGGATTCCGGTGTCCCGCTCGAAGCAGCGGAACACCCGCGAGGTGCCTCCTCCGCCCGCCGCGACGAGTTCCAGATCCCAGCGGGCAGCGAGTTCGTCCACCAGAGCCGGCAACTCATCGCACCAGGCCAGCACCTCGGCTCCGAACCGGACGACGAACCGGTCCCGGACCTCTGGTGCGACGCAGACCAACTCTCTCAACTTGTGCCCCACAGACGACGGATACGGTTTTCGCGCATCCTAGGAGCACGGGCCGTGCGTGTCCCACAACCTTTCAATCGTCACAGGCACGATCACACGGGCGACCGGTGTCCGGCCGGCCCGGACGGGCTGACGATCCGCATTCAGGCTGCCACCCCGTGAAAGCTGTCGGAAAGGCAGCCATCGGGGACGGCTGCGCCGGCCGGCGGCCTGGGAATCGGTGCGAAGCGCCCTGCTGGGGCCCAGGGGCGCGGCCACGTCCAGGTCCGCGTCGTGCTCGGCGACCGGTGCCAACTCCTCAGTGAGGCTCTTCGACGGTTCCGACAGGATGTGCGCGGCTTTCTCCGACTGCGGCGGCGTCGCCCGGCGCTCCCGCTCACTCAAGACGCCCGGCGCGCGGGGCCGACAGCGTTGCCCCGGCGACGGGAGGCCGCCTTCGTCTCCCGTGCCGCCGATGTCTCTGATCAGCCCGTCTCACTGTCGACGAAGGCGCGTACCAGCGTCTGGCGTTCATCGGTCGCGTTGCGGGTCCGGAATGCTGCGGGCGGGCTTGGGCCGGGGAGCCTCAGGGCCGCCGGCGACCTTCTGCCGGTGCCGGCGGCCCTGCGGGTCCCGGCCGCGGGACAGCGGTCTACGGGCGCTGCCTCACCCGGTCGACGATGCCCCATTCCACTACGTGCGACAGCTGGATGTACTTCTTCTTCCCGGAAGCCGAGATCCGCTCGTCGCGGAACCCCAGGAATTCGTACGACGCCGGGTCGAAGATCAGGTACTTGCTTTCGTAGGAGCCGCGTCCGGTATGAGCGATCCCCACCCCGGTCCGTCCGGCGGAGTCCTTCACTCCCGGGATCGTCCTGACGCCGGGCACAAGGGCGAGCGCCTCGTACGCCGCGGGGCGCAGTCCCTGGGGCAGCACCGGGTTTTTCAGGAGCTCGCCGAGCAGCCAGTAGGCCTCGAACCGTTCGAGCTCGTCGAGATCGCTGATCGACCGGTCGTCGGGGCTGGAGCCGAGGGAGATGATGGCCAGGACAAGCTTTTCCGGGTCCTGGGGCAGCTTCTTCAGCTCGCTCCACTTCCGGGGTGGCCATACCCCGCCGCCCTCCTCCGCGGGCTCCTCCCACATCTCACGGCCCAGTTCCATGGACAGGGAGGGCTTGGAGACGTCGACCGAGTCCCACATCTCGTCGGTGTAGGTCTTGACCTCGCCGGTCTTCTCCTCCGTCTCCTTGATGATCCGCTTCGAGTAGATGAACTGGTCGTCGCGCGGCGCCACCGGCTCCTTCTCCTGCTCGCGCTCCCACGCCGCCGCCCCGTTCAGCACCGTCGCGGCGGCGTTCTCCACTCGCGGGCTGCTCGTGCCCGGTGGGCCGCCCTCGCCTGAGCCGTTCGTGCCGATCAGCACCGCCGTCCCCGTAACGGCCGTGGCGACCACCGCGGCCGCCGCGAGGCGCAGTGCGTGGCGGCGACCGGGGCCGGTGCCGGTGCCGGTGCGCCGGTCCGCGTGGGCGATCGCGTTGAGCAGCCGGTGCCGGGCCCGGTCGCGGGCCGGACCGGTGAGCGGGGCCGCGTCCGCGTCCCACTCCCTCAAGAGTTCGAGTTCGTCATTCATGGTCGGACACCTCTCGCAGTGCCGTCGGATTGGATCCGCCCAATGCTTCGCGCAGCTTGCTGCGAGCCCGGTGCAGCCGTGATCTGACCGTGCCCACGGGGATACCGAGGGCCTGGGCCGTCTCCCCGTAGCCGAGATCCCCCCAGGCCACCAGCAGCAGCACGTCCCGGTGCTGAGCGGGCAGCGCGGCCAGCGCCGCCGCCAGCTCGCGGCGTACGGCCCGCGCCACCACCCGGTCCGCGGCCCGGTCGGCCAACGGCTCGTCGTGGTCGGCGAGGGCCGGGACCCGGGCCATGGCCTTGAACCGGCGGGCCTCGGCCCGCCGGTGCCGGCCGACCAAGTTGGTCGCTATGCCGAACAGCCACGGCCGGGCGTCGGCTCCCGCGCCGCGGGCCGGGTCGTAGCGATGCCGCTGCTGGAACGCGGTGGTGAAGGTCTCCGCCACGAGGTCGTCCGCGACCTCGCCGCCGAGGCGGCGGGCCGCATAGCGGTGCACGGCGTCGGCGTGCCGGTCGAAGAGCGCGGCGAACGCCTCGGGCTCGTCCCGGGACCGCGCGATCACTGAGGCGTCGCTCTCCGCATCGGCACGCGCGGTGCCGATGCCGACGCCTGGTCCGACGGTCATCGGGGCTCCTCTCGTCCAAGGACGATGCTCGAATACCTGGGCCTTCACCAGTCCTTCGCCCATCGTGCCGAAGCGGTTCCCTCAGGCCCCTCCCCGGCGACACCGTGGTCTGCGGCCACATCCACATGCCGTTCGTCCGCCTCGCCCACGGCCGGCTCGTGATCAATCCCGGCAGCATCGGCATGCCGTACGGATCGGCATCGTACGGACGGACGGGAGCCCACTGGGCCCTGCTGGCCCGGGCGTGGAACTCCGTACCGCGGACTTCGACATCGAGGCCGCCGTCACCCGGCTCGGCCAGGGCTCGTCCTGCCCGGAATCGCCGAGTGGGCCGACTACTTTCTGCATGCTCGCGCGACCGACGCCGACGCCCTCGCAGCCTTCGCGCCACGGGACGGACGCGACCACAGCCCGCGACACTCGCCCTGCCTCCGCGACAGCGGGCGGCCGGACACCGACTACAAGATCGACGGTGTTTGCCGTTCTCGAGGCCCGAACAACGCGTTGGCGACGCGTTCGCCGCCGGCTTCCTGTACGGCTGGCTGGGCGGCGAACCGCCCGCCCGCTGGGGCCTCTACGGGGCGGTGGCCGGGGCGCACGCCTGCACCGTTGCCTCCACGCGGACCGAGGCCATCGGCCTCGACGAACTCATCGGCCGCGTCGCCTCGCTGGACGGCGCCTCCTCCGCCGTCCGCGACGGCGCGGTGGCGGGAGACCGCGCCTGACCGCCCCCGGGCGCACCACCGGCTACGAAGTCGTCGTCCTCGGCGGGGGCGTGGCGAGGTGCGTGCCGGCCGCCCGCCCGCCCGAGGACCCGGGACGGTCGGTCTGCCTGGTCGAAGCGGGACCGGACCCCGGACCGCGGTGACGGAAGCGGCCGCCGACGCTCCTCCGCGCCCACGCCCACGCGCTGCCCGCGACCATGTGTGGGAGCGCCGCACCGCCGTCCACCGGATCCGGGCCCGCGTCCTCGGCGGCTCGTCCTGCGTCAACGGCTGCCGGCGCACCTGGGGCAGCGCGGCCGACCACGACGATCCCGGGTTCGGCCACCGGTTCCTCCTCGACGAGGCGCGCGAGGCCGGTGAGGCGATGGCCGGGCGGACCGCCTGGAGGATCTGTCGCGACAGCCGTTGGTGGAGCGTCTTCGGTGGGCGGCGGAGCCGGGGCAAGATCGTCAAGGCCGGCCCGCCGGTGCACGACGACCGGGTCCGGCGCGACTTCACCGCCGACGGGCCGAACCGGCTGTGGCTCACGGACGTCACCGAGCAGCCCACCGGCGAGGGCACGTTGTATCTGTGCGCGGTCAAGGACGTGTACTCCGGCCGCATTGTGGGCTACTCGATCGACGCCCCGACGAGGTCCGGCCTCGCGGTGAGAGCCCTCGAATCCGCTGTCGCCCTTGGCAGGCAGTGGTGCCGCGGGATGGCCGTCTCCCTGGCCCTGCGCTCTGGCTGTGGCGCCCGGCTGTGGACGGTCCGAGGAGAGCGGCATGGAGGCGCCGGGAGGATCCGTGGGGGTCCCCCCGGGTGGATTCAATGCGCTCCGCGCCTGTTCACCGCTGCCGCTTCGTGTCGTAGCGCTGGGCGATCCGTGCGAGCGCCACGGCGCCGAGGAGCAGTCCGAAGTCGCGCAGTGCGACGTCGTAGTAGCCCGGAATGGTCAGCAGGTTGACGATGATGCCCGCGAGCCAGCCGGCCACCAGCCAACCCCCGAAGCGGGGAGCCAGCGCCACGGCGATGCCGGCCACGATCTCGATCGCGCCGACCGCGTACATGGCGGCCTGGGCGCTGCCGGGAACGATGTCGTCGATCCACGGCGCGAGGTAGGTGGGCCAGTCCACGAGCAGGTTGGTGAACTTGTCCAGCCCGAACAGGATCGGCGCCACCGTGAAGCCGACGCGCAGGATCACGAACGCCTGGTAGCCGGGGTCGCTGAGAACCGCCCGCCGCGACGTGGCGGAGGTCGTGCTTGTGGTTACGGAGGACATGACCCTCTCCTTCTATCAGCAACACTCATTAACAATAGAAGCCCTGCACCGCTCTTTAGTCAATGACTGTGGGTTTTACACTGGTGTTCGTGGACACCCCGAAGGAAGTACGCGACCCCGACGTTTCCGCCATCGCCGCACTCGACGAGCCGACCCGTAGGAGGCTCTACGACCATGTGGCGCGGCAGACGAGCCCCGTCAGCCGGGACGAGGCGGCCGCCGCTCTCGGGCTGGCACGGAAGACCGCCGCGTTCCACCTGGACCGGCTGGCCGACGAATCGCTGCTCGACGTCGTCTACGAGCGCCGCAGCGGGCGCTCCGGACCAGGCGCAGGAAGGCCGGCCAAGCTCTACCACCGCTCGGCGAAGCAAGTCACCGTGCATCTGCCGGACCGTCGCTATGAGCTCGCCGGACGGCTGCTCGCCCAAGCCGTGGAGGAATCCGACGCGACCGGTAAGCCGGTGCGCGACGTATTGCACCGCAAGGCGGTGGAACTCGGCACACAACTGGGCGAACAGAGCAAGACGAACATCGTCGACCTACTGGAGCGGTACGGCTTTGAGCCACGCCACGAGGACGATGTCATCGTTCTGGCCAACTGCCCCTTCCACGCGCTGGCCCAGGAGCACACCCAGACGGTGTGCGGCATGAACCTCCACTTGCTGCGCGGCGTCCTCAGTGGCCTGGGCGAGGCGGGACTCGAGGCATGCCTGGCGCCCAGCCCCGGGCGATGCTGCGTCCTGCTGCAGCCGGCCGCCTGACCGGTGCGGAGCCCGCCGGTACGGGGGCGACGTCAACGAACGAGACCACTCGGCATGCTGCTGTGACGCACACACAGTGGGTTCGGGGGTGTCGTCCGCCGCGAGGAAGTATCTGGGTCGCACGCTTCGGGGGCCACCTTCGACGCGGGCAGATACGGCGGTTCCGCCCGGGCACCGGCCGCATGGTGACGAGCCCGCACCATGGTGGAGTCCACCGAGAGCCACCCCTGCCGACCTCCCCGCGGCGTCGGAAGCGGCCTGGACCTGCTGCTGGTCAGCGCCGGCTGTGTGTCTGTCCTGCGATCCAGTCGGCCGCATTGACGCAGTCGGCCAGACGGAGGCCGGTGAGGGCGTTGAGCGCGACATCGAGGCGTTCGATGTCGCGCATCTGCTGGAGGCGGGGGCGAGGGTGCGAAAGCCGCCGCCGGCGAATCCGGCGTCGGTCAGGGCCTGCTCCTGTTCAGGGGGCAGGCCGGCGTCCCGGCGTCCGCTGAGGGTGTTGACCCGTACCGGTTCCGCCGCTCCGGCCGAGGTGAGGACCTGGGCGTTCCCGGTGTCGTAGTAGCAGCTGCAGGCCCGGCCGAAGGACTGTGAGAGGGACGTGAGGATCGGGCGGGCGCAGCCCACGTAACCGGTCATTCCGTCGACTTCGACGGCGACGGACCATTCGCCGTCGAGGGCCGCGGCGGCGATCAGGGGTGTTTCCTGGTCTTCGGAGGCGTCGATGTTCTCCATCGACCATGCGTACTCGTGGTGGTCCCGCAGTTCTTTGACGAGGTCGCCGACCGGCTCGGGCGTCGTGGTGACACCGAGCGCGGTGAGCAGGTACCGGGGTGTGGTGGGGGCGAGGGTGAAGCAGGCGGCGCCGAACTCGCGGTGCCAGGCGGACAGGTCCATCGGGTGGGTGCCTCTCAGGGTTCCACGGTTCGGCGAGTCGGTGGCCGTGCCGTGTGCGAGGAAGGGAACGACTTCCTGGAACACGCCCGGCGGTCGATGCCCGCTCGGCGAGCGCTTCTGCACCGCCGTGCCGGCGGGCAGCCCGCACGCCGAGGTCGATGAGCTCACCCTCCGCTCATCACGTAGCCCGCGTACGGGACCAGGACCGCCGGCAGAGTCAGCAGGCGTGGTCTGAGGGAGCGGCCGGCGCGCAGGGGGCGGACGTCGTAGAGGAAGAGCAGGAGGAGGACGAAAGCGCCGAGCAGGAAGAGGGCGATCAGGACGAAGCCGCTGGTCTCGATCTGGTCGTAGGTGCAGCCGTCCAGGTCTCGGCGGCGCAGGTCCTCGTCCCCGCAGTGACCGTGAGCAACGTACCAGCGCGCGCAGAGGACGGTGAGGAACGCGGGGACACCTATCAGCAGGTGCACCAGAAGCGGCGGCAGGCAGCCGCGCAGGACAGGGAGGACGCTACGCATCCGGCCACCTCACCAAGGCACGGCCGACCAGGCTGTGATCGAAGCCACTCCTTCGGTCACAGGGCCGTCACAACGGCCACAAGGTGCCGGCCGGCGCGGACCAGGTCCACGATCTGGCGACGGAACTCCGGCGGGTGTGCGGGGCCGGTTCTCGGCACGATGGACTCCTCCTCGCGGGCACCAGTGTCCCCAAGTGGATGACTGTCCACCGAACCTGAGCGACTTCACTGGCGCGAACGGCGCTCGGCCGACGCGATGCTTGTCCACGCCGGGCAGTGCGGGGGGGGGGGGGGGGGGG
>NZ_JAGMUF010000051.1:15917-48044 GCF_019049125.1 Streptomyces sp. AC602_WCS936
CGTCTCGTATGCTGGCCCCTGCCATGTCACGGACAGGCAGGGGGCGGACGTGGAGCGGGGAAAGCTGATCGCGGACCGTTACGAGCTGATCGGCCGTCTGGGCCGGGGTGGCATGGGCGAGGTGTGGGCCGCGCGGGATCGCGTACTCCACCGTGAGGTCGCGCTCAAGCTGCTGGATCTCGACAGGCTTGCCCGGGCCGACCTGCCCCGGCGGTTCGAGCGCGAGGCGGTCGCCGCTGCCCAGATCGCCCATCCCAACGTCGCCGCCCTGTACGACCGCGGCACCCACGACGACGTCTTGTTCCTGGTCATGGAGAAGGTGGACGGCCAGACGCTCACAGCGTGTCTCCAGGCTGAGAGCCCTTTCCCTCTGACACGTGCCGTGGCCGTCGCCGACGGCGTCTGCGCCGCGCTGGAGGCCGCCCACCGGGCCCAGGTCATCCACTACGACATCAAGCCCCACAACGTCATCCTCACCGGCGACGGGCTGGTGAAGGTCATCGACTTCGGGATCGCCGGGTTCGTCCAGGCCGCGTTCACCGTGGCGCGCTCCTCCCAACTGACTCCGGCCGGAACGCCGGAGTTCGGCGCACCGGAGCAGTTCCTCACGGAACGCGGCGACGAACGCTCCGACCTGTACGCACTCGGTGGGATGCTCTTCGCGATGCTCGCCGGCCGGCCGCCCTTCACCGGGCACAACAGCATCGCGGTCGTACGGCGCAAGCTCGACGAGGAGGCCCCGCCCCTCGACGCGTTCCGCTCCGGCCTGCCGCCGGAGGTGACCGCGCTCGTCGCCGAACTGCTGGAGCGCGATCCCGACCGGCGCCCCGCGTCGGCGCAGCAGGTCCGGCAGCGGCTTCAGGCACTCCTGGCGTCGTGCGCGGCAGCGGAAGCTCCCACCGCGGCGACGCCCCCGCCCCCGCCTACCCGTCTGATGGACGACACGCCGCGCGCGCCTCGACCGCCCTCCCCCGACTCCTGGAACCGCGCCTCCACCGACGAGACGCCGTTCACCCCGGACGCCCTGCTGCCGCGGCGGTTCACCAACGACGTGGACATCGAGTTCGCGCGGATCGCCGAGGACACCCGCCTCTCCCGTGAAGCGGGCCCCAGCGACCTGGTCAGGGAACTCACGCGCCGTGACTGTTCCGAAATGGTCGCCGGCGTCTACGCGGAGCAGCCCGGTCCCCACGCCACGCCCGAGAACCCCGTCCTCGTCTCCGTCCAGGTCTTCGCGTTCCCCGACGCGGCGACGGCTGCGGACGCGCACGGGTACCTGGGCGACGGGGGTGGGGCGTGGCACCTCACCATCTGAAGCGCCCGCGACGGGGGCGGCCTCGCCCCCTGTCCCGACAAGGTTCACCGCAGCTACCGATGGCGGTACACCCGGAGAGTCCACCGCTACCTGACCGCGGCGCTGGCCTACCGCGCCGACCTCACCAACGACGGCTCCATCAGGCCCTGGCTCGCCGCAGCCGCCCGCAGGGCCGCGTTCTCCACGGGGCCGCAGAACCACCACGGCGCCTAATTGTCGCGGGCCAGCACGTTGTGACGGTCGCCAACGATCCGATCAGCGTTTCCCGTAACCGTGGGAGACGACTCCGGGTGCTCGTCTAAATGTTGGGGTTCAGCGGTTGCTGGCCGACGCCGGTCAGCAGTGTGTCCACTACGAGCCCTGCCAGTTCATCCATGTCTCGGGCGTCGGTGGGCTGGGGTCTGTGCGGCTTCGTGGATCAGCGCGTAGTACGTGCGCCGAGCCGTGGGAATCCTCGGACGGTTATGGAGCAGAGCTCGCCGAGTCCCTGGGCCTGAGTCGGGAGGAGCTTGCGCAACCTCCCAGCGGCCATGGGGGTGGTCACTGGCAGGCTCATGAAGCCTGCGGAGGTCGCTGACCTTGTTGCGTACCTCGCTTCACCGCTCGTAGGCAACACCACTGGGGCGGACCACATCATCGACGGGCGCGCGATCAAGTCTGTGTGACCCACCAACGTCCTTCATCCAGCCGTCCGCTCGGTGCTGCGCAGGCATGACCAGGGCATACCGGCACAGCACCGGCGAGCCTCGGTGTTCGCACCCGGTCATGGACCGCCTCGACTCTAGGCGCCGCCGAGACGGACAGCACCCGTCCTTGCAGGCCACCGGCACCACGCACCGTGCGATCCAGTCCCCTCCTCAACCACGGGGCGGGTGGCAGCCGCTGACCCCGCCAGGCGATCGCTTACGGAGGACTCCTCTTGCCACACGCCAACGCACCCCCATGTGTCGAGGACGCCGCCGCCTCATCGAACGCTGCCGCACCCGCCCAATCGCGCACGTCGCCGCCGAGATAGGTATCTCACGGGCCTGCGCCTCGAAGCGGGTCAACCGGTGGCGTCGTCATGGCGACCTCGGCCACGAGCTCGCGGGCTTCCGCGCCCAGGCCTTGGCCGGCTCGCCGCACAGCACGAGGGGATCTTTCGGCTCCGTGGTGCCGCCGCCGGGGCCAGCCGGGTCAGCCGCCTTCCCGCACGACGAACCACCATGATCGGCACGTGCAGTTGAAGCACGATCTCCGCGGGTCAGGCAGGCTCGGGGAGGTGACCGAGGTGCTCGACGACGCGCTCGCGCAGAAGGAGATACTCCTCCCAGCGTCGAGGAAGAGGCCCAGGTGGACGTTTGACGACCCGGACCGCGGTGACGGTCTGGCCATCCCGGAACTGCTCGCGCGTCAGGTCAACATCCACACCGCTGGGCAACCGATTCCACCAGTGAAATCCGTGCTGTTCCCCGCCGCAATGGACCTCCCCGACCACGAGGTCCCCACCGAAGATGTCGTTCACTATCAAAGCGGTGATGTCACAGTGACCCCACGCCGGGTTGCCGGGCTGCCAGCCGGCGCGGGCGAGGTCGTCCGGGGAACAGGTGTCAGCGGCCCAACTGGCCCGCAGCGCCTTGTCGATGACCAGCAGGTTCCAAGGGATCATGCTGACAGCATCGCAGCCGCCACTGACATCGCCGGATCGCCGGGGAGACGCCTCTTCGGCTGCCGGCCCGGACTCGCCGGCAAAGGAACTTGAACATCAAGCGCACGGGCGCACGAACGCCCAGCTCTTCGGGGAGTTCCCGGGCCGCGGCCCTGCTCATCTGGCTTCGGAGCTGAGCCGCCACCTCACAAAACGATCGGCCGGTACGCCAGAGCCTGATCGACCACCTCATCAGCCGAAAGCTCCCGCTCCGGCGGCCAGAAGATCAAGCCGTTGACATGACCTGACGGGCATGCCAGGGCTCTGTCCAGTGCGTCCAGCCAGCCGTCCGCCTCGTCCGCGGCAGCGACCGGAGAGCCGGCCTCCAGAGAGCGGATGCAGGTGAGGGTGCCAACGTCGTGGCGGCGCTCGGCGCACGGTGCACGGTGGACGGCACGCCTTCCTCGATGCCGCCGACCAGGACCGAGTACAACGGCTGCCCGGTCACGAACCGCTCCGAGTGGCGCTCCCGCGGGCCCGCACTGAGAGGTGAGAGGAACCCCGGCCGTCGCACGGCTGGGGTTCCTCGATGTGGTGGTGTCGGTCGGCAGGCGGAACCGACCCCGCCGTGAACCGCTCGCCCACACGTCTGCGGGCCGCGCCACATCACGGTCACCGTGAATCGGGAAGGTCAGCGTTGCAGGGTGAGGACACCCGGCCGCCACGGCAGTCGGTTGTATTCGCCGCCCGCGTCAGGGTCCTTGCCCTGGTAGAGGAACTGCAGGTTGCAGGGGTCGATGGTCATGGTCTGGTCGGGGTTGTCGCGGACCAGGTCACCGTGGCTGATGTCGTTGGTCCAGGTGGCGCCGCTGTTGGCCCTGCCCGCGAAGGGGTTGCTCTCAGTGGCGGCCTGCGGGGTCCACTCCCCGTTCAGGCTGGAGGCCGTGAAGGAGCGGAAGTAGCGCCCGTTCTCGCCCATCGCCTCGACGATCATGAGGTACTGGTTCTGGCCCTGGACCTTGTAGACCTGCACGCCCTCGAACAGGTTGGCCTTCGTGTCGCTCATGATCGTCGTGTACGACGATCCGAAGTTGCCCGGGAAGTTCCCGAGCGGCATGCTCGCCCGGTAGATCTTGCCGTTGTCACCGGCGAAGAACAGGTACATGTTCTGGCCGTCGGCGATCAGCGTCTGGTCGATCGGGCCGGTGTCTGAGCCGGAGATGCTCCCGGTGAACAGCGGCTGCGGGGAGGACCAGCCGTTGGGGTCGGTGGGGTCGCTCGACGTGCGGTAGATGAAGGGCCACGAACCCCACTGGTACGCCAGCACCCAGATGTTCTTGGGCGCGAAGTAGAACAGCGTGGGCGCCACCGCGGCCTGGCTCATCGCGTTCTGGCCGGCCGACGCCATGTCCGACCAGTTGGTGAAGGGACTGAACATCATCGAGCCGTACGACGATCCCGAGAAGTTGGACGCGTAGACTAGGTGCTTGCCTTTGTGCGTCACGGTGGTGAAGTCCTTCACCGCGGCCCACCCGTTCGCCGGCTGCGCCAGCACGCCCGTCGATGTCCACCGGTACGTCGACGGAAGGGAACATGTGCCGTCCGTCGGCGGCGTCCCGGACAGGCCGGTCCACCTCTGGTTGCTGCCGCCGTTGCACGTCCACAGCTGCACCGCCGTGCCGTTGGCCGTACCGTTGTCCTTCACGTCCAGGCACAGCCCGGACTCCACGCCGACGACCGTGCCGTCGGAGTTCACCCGCCACTGCTGGTTCGCGGCACCGCTGCAGCTCCAGATCTGCACCCGGGTACCGGCCGTGGTGGCGTGGCCCGGAACGTCCAGGCACTTGTCGCCGTACACGGTCAGCCGGCCGTCGTCCGTCAGCGTCCACTGCTGGTTGGTCCCGCCCCAGCAGTCGTAGACCTGCAGGTACGTGCCGTTGGTCTGGTCGGCACCCAGCACATCGAGACACCGGTTCGAACCAACACCACGCAAGGCGCCACTGGTGGCCGCCTGGGCCGGGGTGGTGGCGACGAGCAGTGCCGCCAACGCGGCCAGGGCCGCGACCACGGCGGCGAGCGCCACAGACGGATGACTGCGGCTCAGACTTCCTCTGTGCATGGGACCTTCCTCAACCTTGAGACGAGAAGAGCAGGGGTTGGCAGGTGCATGACATACACATCACGTACACATGTGGCACGACTCCTTACGGCTCCGCGTTCGGGCGGTGCGCCCCGGAGTCGCCCTGCTGCGCGATGGAGCGAGTGCGAGGTATTCGAAATATCGAACACGATACGAAGTGTCGAGCAACCTGAATGATAGGGAGCCGATGAATGGCGTCAAGACCCCTCGCACACGTCGCCATCGATGTCGAAAGTTTCGTTGGGCCCATGCGCGAGACATCGCACGTTCCACCACTAGTGTCCGATGCACGACCCGACGACCCCGCCTATGACCTCCACTGACGGCGGCACTGCGGGTTCGGCACTCACCTCCTCCATAGAAAGTTTCGGGCGAAGAGCAGAAACTTTTTCTGCGGGAAGGATTGACGATGCATCATCAACGCCTCGATCATTCCTGTCTGGAAAGTCGGCCACAGATCGGTATCTCGAACGGACCAGCCTTGGGCACTGTGTCCGGTGATTCCGGCCGCCCGGGCCCCGGCCCGCCCTGTCCATCCGTCCGTCTGCCGAATGGGAGCGGACGGCGCAATCCCCCTCCGCTCCCGTCCTTCCGTGATGTCCACTTTGGAGGCACATCAATGGGCTCGTACGCCCTTCCCAGATCCGTTGTCCGCCGGAAGATCCGCGGCCTGCTGTTGGCGCTGGTCGTCGGCGCCACCGGTACGGCCACCGCACTGGTCACGCCGCCGGCCGCACACGCCGCCGAAAGCACGCTCGGCGCAGCGGCGGCGCAGAGCGGCCGCTACTTCGGCGTCGCCATCGCCTCGGGCAGGCTGGGCGACTCGACCTACACGTCGATCGCCAACCGTGAGTTCAACTCGGTGACGGCCGAGAACGAGATGAAGATCGACGCCACCGAACCGCAGCGGGGCCAGTTCGACTTCAGCGCCGCCGACCGCGTCTACAACTGGGCGGTGCAGAACGGCAAGGAGGTGCGCGGTCACACCCTGGCCTGGCACTCCCAGCAGCCCGGCTGGATGCAGAGCCTCAGCGGCAGCTCACTGCGCCAGGCGATGATCGACCACATCAACGGCGTGATGGCCCACTACAAGGGCAAGATCTCCCAGTGGGACGTCGTGAACGAGGCCTTCGCCGACGGCAGTTCGGGAGCCCGGCGGGACTCCAACCTGCAGCGCACCGGCAACGACTGGATCGAGGTCGCGTTCCGCACCGCGCGCGCCGCCGACCCGTCCGCCAAGCTCTGCTACAACGACTACAACGTCGAGAACTGGACTTGGGCCAAGACCCAGGCCATGTACGACATGGTGCGGGACTTCAAGCAGCGCGGCGTGCCGATCGACTGTGTCGGCTTCCAGTCGCACTTCAACAGCGGCAGCCCCTACAACAGCAACTTCCGCACCACCCTGGAGAACTTCGCCGCCCTCGGCGTCGACGTGGCCGTCACCGAACTCGACATCCAGGGCGCCTCGCCCACGACCTACGCCAACGTGGTCAACGACTGCCTGGCCGTCTCGCGCTGCCTCGGCGTCACCGTCTGGGGTGTGCGCGACAGCGACTCCTGGCGATCTGAGCAGACGCCGCTGCTGTTCAACAACGACGGCAGCAAGAAATCCGCCTACACCTCCGTCCTCAACGCACTCAACGGCGGCGATTCCACGGAGCCCCCCGCGGACGGCGGACAGATCAAGGGCGTCGGTTCGGGCCGCTGCCTGGACGTGCCCAACGCCAGCACCACCGACGGCACCCAGGTCCAGCTGTGGGACTGCCACAGCAACAGCAACCAGCAATGGACGTACACCGACGCGGGTGAGCTCCGGGTCTACGGCGACAAGTGTCTGGACGCCGCCGGCACCGGCAACGGCGCCAAGGTCCAGATCTACAGCTGCTGGGGCGGCGACAACCAGAAGTGGCGCCTCAACTCCGACGAATCCGTCGTCGGCGTCCAGTCAGGCCTCTGCCTCGACGCCGTCGGAGCCGGCACCGCCAACGGCACCCTGATCCAGCTCTACTCCTGCTCGAACGGCAGCAACCAGCGCTGGACCCGCGCCTGACTAGGCCTGTCACGCGGAGATCGCCGATGCCCGCGAGGGCCGCCGCCGTGACGGCGGCGGCCCTCGCGGTCGGCATGCTCGCCGCGGCGCATCCTGCGGCGGCTTCCACCGCCTCGGGGCTCGGCATGCGGACAAGGTACTCGACGTGGCCGGCACCTCGACCGCAGACGGTGCCACGATGCGCGAAGCCGCAGGTTAGGAGCCCTTCTGCGCAGGGCCCAGAATCGCCACGCACTCCACGTGCGACGTCATCGGAAAGATGTCGGCCTGGGCGCTGACGGGAAAGCATCAGGTCAGGGATGCTTTGGGGCCCTGAATGAGGACCGCCGGGCACCCGGAGCGGGTCACGTTCGTGTGCCTGACCGAGGCCGGCGCCTCCTACGTCCGGACGCGGCGCCGGGCGGGCGTCCGCGCGTTCCAGCGGATGATCGGCGAGCTCACCGGCGACGAGGTCGAGGCGCTGATGCCGGCCCTTCCGGCGCTGGAGCATCTGGCAGAGCTCGAAAGCCAGGACCGTGAAGGGCCGAAGCAGTGACCGGGCAACCGGTCGGCGGGGCCACGGTGAAGGTTCATCTGCCGATGACCAGCTGGTCGATCCGTCCGTTCTCGCTCCCGCACTCACATGCCCCGGTCAGGCTGGGAGGGACACGCAGCGGGGGCTGAGCGGATCTGCCAGGGTGCTGGTCCTTGGCTGAGCGGATGCGGGTGAGTGAGATCGATGACGACGAAGGCGGACGGCTGCTGTGGATCATCCGCCGAGGCACGGGGCCGGTGGTGACCTGGCGGCGGGCCCAAATGGTGTTGCTGTCCGCGCAAGGCATGCCTGTGGTGAAGGTCGCCGAGGTGACGTTCACCAGCGTGGACCGGGTCCAAGACGTCATCCGTTCTTGGCCGGCCGCCCCGGTACTTTGGACAGAGCGCCTCGAAGCCGTCCATGTTGAAGTTGTGGGCACGGCCTGCCGTTCTCGACCTGGGGTCTGACCAAGCCGGCGGACTTCCCTGGTCGCCGAGGGGGTGGTCGACGGCGTCAGCCACGGGGGCCTGGCCTGCGCATCCTGCTCCGCGGGGAGGGCTTCTCCTTTCAACGCATAAAGACCTGGGAAGACCTCCCGAGACCCGGACTACGCGGCCACGAAGGCCCAGGTCGAGCACCTCCACGACATCGCCGACGGCGAAGTCGTACCCGAGGCGGACGAGCCAGACGTCGTCTTATGTCTGGACGAGTTCGGGCCCTCAACCTCCAGCCTCACCCCGGGCGGCAATGGGCCGAGCGGGACAAGCTCTACGGCCACATCAAACCGACGAAGAATCGGGTCAAGTTCCTGGAGTTCTGCCGGTGGGTCGTCACAGGTAGCGGCGAATGGGCTGGACAGCATACTCGCGGGTGCGTTGGAGGAGAGAGCGCCTTCCCCAGCGGCCGGCCTGCATGGATCGGCTCGCCGCCGTGTCGGCGTCGAAGTGGGCGTCGAGGGTCGCGGTGAACTCTTCGTCCAGGACGGCGAGCATGACTTCCTCGTCATGGGCGAGAGAGCGCCGGTTGAAGTTGGTCGAGCCGACGAGAGCCGCCGTGCGGTCCACGGTGATGACCTTGGTGTGCATCATTGTCGGCTGGTACTGGTGGAGTTTCACTCCGCACGCGAGCAGGGCCTCGTAATGGTGCTGCCCGGCCAGCTGGCAGACCCGCTTGTCGGTGTGCGGGCCGGGCAGCAGGATCTCCACCTCGACGCCCCGCCGTGCGGCGGCACACAGCAGCTCGACGAAGTAGGTGTCCGGGGAGAAGTAGGCGGTGGCCAGCCGAAAGCGTTCCTCGGCCGATTCGATCATGACCCGGATCAGGGTCTGCATGTCCTGCCAGCCGAAACTGGCCGAGCCGCGCACCACCTGCACCACGGCATCGCCCTGCGGACGGTGGCCGGTGAACCGGTCGTGGTCGTCGAAAAGCTCGTCGTGGCACTCGGCCCAGTTCTGCGCGAACGCGGCCGCAATGCCGTCCACGGCCGGCCCGCGCACCTGCACATGGGTGTCCCGCCACTCGCGCGGATTGCGGGCGTCCCCGCACCACTCCTCGGCGATGCCGACGCCGCCGGTGAAGGCCACCTGCTCGTCCACGACGAGCACCTTGCGGTGGCAACGGTGATTCTGCTTGAGGGGCGAAAGGTACAGCGGCTTGCGGAACCAGGCGACCTGCACTCCTGCCCGGTCCATCTCGTCCAGCAGGTCCTTGTCGATCAGCCGACTGCCGAAGCCGTCCAGCAGCAGTCGCACCCTGACCCCGTCCCGGGCCCGTTGTGCCAGTGCATGCGCGAACTCGCGGGCTATGGCACCTTTCCAGTAGACGAAGGTCATCATGTCAACCGTGTGCTCGGCGGAGCGGATGGTGTCGAGCATGGCCGGGAAAATCTCGTCGCCGTTACGGAGGGCGACCAGCGCGTTCCCCTCGGTCGCCGCGATGCCGATCAGACGCTCCAGACGGCGCCGTATCCGTACGGCCCGCTCACCGGCGGCCCCTCCACCGCGTGTGCCGTCCGCGGTGTCCGGTATGTGCTGGGTGCCGGTCATTTGTTCTCCTTCCGGGCCCGACGAGAGGCGGACGCACCTGCCGGGAGATGTCGTCACCGGCTCGGGCCGCCATCATGCACGGCGACCTTAGCGACAGGAGCCCGATGGCTGGGCCGCGGCCGACGACGTACGGTACTTCCCGCCTCACGCTGGAGGGACGTGGCGTCAGCCCGGCACCCCGGCATGACGGACGCCTGTCAACGAGCTGCGTAGTGTTGACCCGGCGCGAAGGAATTCCTGTCCGTGGCGATCCCAGGCTCCGGGCGGCTCACAGCGGAGACTTCTGCCGCACGGTAGCCGTTCGCCGGAGATACACCCACTGCTTGTGCTGGAGGGGCAAAGAGCCGCTCGCTCTGACTACCACTACGGCTGCGGGCGGCAGGGATCACATGGTGCGGCCGGCCCACACCGTGCGAGCGGTCACGGAGCAGGTGGAGGAGGCCGCAGTCGGCGGTCTGCGGCCTCCTCCACCTGCTGGAGTCACCCCTTGTGGCGCGCGAAAGTCTCCGACGTCCCCGACCTGCACCACGGACGTCACCGATCACTGACCACGTGGTCGATCACTACCCTGCTCTCGGCGAAGCGCGGGGCAGTCGTTGGCGGCGGTGACGAGCTTGCGCACGTTCTCGACGCTGCCGCAGCCGGACTTCTGGTACTGCGCGCCTTTTGGACTTTCTGCCCCAGTTCCCTGCGGCGGTCACCGGCGACGTTCTCCCTGGCATCGTTGAGGAGTGTGCGTTCCTCCTCGTCCGCGTGGTGGTTGACCGTCGTGAGCAGCTCTCCGAGCTTCTCCTCCCACCCGTCGGAAGGCTTCGTGGTGCTCGTGGACGCTGTGGTCGACATCCTCGCCCTCGACGTCCTTGTACCGACGCAGGGCGGGGTAGACCTCGTCCTCCTCGGCCGAGGCGTGCGCGATGAGCAAGTCCGCGAATCCCTCCAGGGCCGCGGCACGGTCCGCTTCGACATTGCGCATGGTGCGGAAGAGTTCCTCCATGCGGCGGTGGTCCTCCAGGAGGAGCTCGACGACATCGGTGGACGGCACGGGGTCTCTCCTTGATACGTGTGACGGTGATCCGGTCCCGCAGATACCCGGGGTTCCGCGGATGCGGCTCGGCGGCTTTCATCTGCTGTCTGCGTGCGGCAGCCTTCATCGTCCCGGGTCAGGCCGGCGGAATCCCTCCTCGGGGGCCTGCTCCCGGCCGTGTGCACAGTGATGGTTCCGCGGCAGGGCAACGGTGGAGAGGGCGGGTACCGCTGACGACCGACGGTTCTCGGCGTGGTGCCCGCTTACCGCCGGCGCCCGCGTCAGTCGGAGTCGGCCGAGGTGACCGGCGGACTGAAGCAGGCAGTCACCGACTTGCCGTGAGGACACGGACGCACCTCCCACGCATCGGCCAGGGCGTCGACGAGAAACATGCCGCGTCCGCCGAGGCGGTCGCTGCTGGGCTCGCGGGGCCTGGGTGGGGCGACGCTGTCGTCGTGCACGGTGATGTGCAGGCACCGACCGTCCCAAACCATCACGAGACGGGCGTTGGAGTGGGCGTGGATGTGAGCGTTGGTGACCAGTTCGGAGACGGTCAGCAGGACGTCATCCACCGTCCGCGAGACGCTGTCCGTCCAGCCGAGGGCCTCCAGATGCGTACGTGCCCAGTCCCGTGCCGCCTTCGGCTCGGTATTCATGGGCAGCGAGCGCGCCCAGCCCACCGCCCGCACTGACGACTCGTCCACTGTGATTCCTCCCTGCCCGCGCTCGCCTCGCCATCACCCCGATGGGCAGGCTTGACGCCGCGACCACCCTTGAAGGGCTGACCTCGGAAAGCACAGACGGCTGCCGGGCCTTCGTACCGGGTCCTGCTGCCACTTCTTCCCCCGTTCGACGGCGGCATGGCCGTTGGTGCGTGGGCGGCGCGCGGAGACGGGGCGTCGGCCTCCGCCGGGTGCGCCACCGGGCGAGCGGGTTCTCTTACTGGGCTGGAACCGCCGAGCGCCACGCGTTGTCGACCAGTTGCACCGACGCGCCCGGCCCGGTTCAACCATCGACGTGGTGGCGGAACGGGGTGAAGCGACGATCCGCCTGGCCCGGAGCAGAGCGGTGAGCGCGGTCCGGTTCGGGGAGGGACAGAGGACGCGATGTGAGTATCAGCCCGGGGCACCCACCGCGGGGCCGGCCACCGTTACCGCGGCGCCGTGCGGACCGCGTCCGGGGCCCGCGCCCTATTCCTGGTACTGCGTCAGGTCGATTCCGAATACCTTCAGGTCGTAGCCGTGGACCGGGTGCCGTACGGCACATTCCCCCTGCATGCCAAGCTTGTCGGCCACAGTCGCGGAGGCACTGTCACCCGCACGCAATACGGCGATCACCCGCTCGAGACCGCGGTCCTGCAAGGCGAACTCCAAAGCGGCGTGCGCCGCTTCGGAGGCGTATCCCTGCCCCCAGAACACCCGTCCGAGCCGCCAGCTGATCGCGACCTGACCGGCTACCTCGGCCGGCTCGGCGGCCACGGACAGGCCCACCGCACCCGCCAGTTCACCGGATCCCAGGAGCTCGACCGCGAACACTCCGAATCCCTCGTCGTCCCACTCCTCCTCCCACACCTCGATGTCCCCGGCGGTCTGCCCGGTCGAGCGCGGCCTGCCGTCACCGATGTTCTGCATCACCGCCGGATCGGCATGGATCTCGGACAGTGGAGCAAGGTCGTCATCCGCCCAGCGGCGCAGAAGGAGACGAGGCGTGCGGATCTCGGTCATGCTCCTATCCTGCCGATCCGGCGACTGGAGCGCGAACTGCGGCATCGTACCCAGGTCACCGTAGCGATCGAGCCGACTGGTGACTGGCCTCTCCTGGTGCGCCGGGAGGCCTCCGGTGCGGAGCGCGGAGGCCTCGCCCCCCCGGACGCGTAGAATGCTCCGTGTGCAATCGAGTACCGCGTCCGTACGTGGCGAGACCTTCGTACGCCGGGCGGTCGCCCGGGACGCCAAGCGGCTCACGCGGCTCGTGCGCGGCTCGCGTGCCTACGAAGGCCAGTACGCGGCGATGGTCTCCGGCTACCGTGTCGGGCCCGACTACATCGAGAACCACCAGGTCTTCGTAGCCGTCGACGCCGATGATGTCACGGGCCGGGTGCTCGGCTTCTATGCGCTGGTCCTCGTGCCGCCGGAACTGGACCTGCTTTTCGTCCAGGACGGTACGCAGGGCCGCGGCATCGGGCGGCTGCTTGTCGATCACATGAAGACCCAGGCCCGTGCGGCGGGGCTGGACCGTGTCCGGGTGGTGTCGCATCCACCGGCCGAAGGCTTCTACCGCAGTGTGGGCGCCCTCCCCACCGGAACCGCCTCCGCGAACCCGCCCGCGGTGGCGTGGGACCGGCCCGAGCTTGAGTTCCTGATCCCGTAACTGCCGACTTGGCCCGTTGTGTCGTAGCCGACTCACCCCCCTCACGGCAGGGCGGCCGCGCTGCCGACTGCCCATACGTCCCACGGGGTCGAGTCGCGAGTGAAGCCCCCGGCTCGTGCGTCAGGGATCGCGCCGGCGATTCCCAGTGGTCGGCTTCCCTCGGTCGGCGTGCCGGAGGGCCTCCGTGTCCGGGCAGTGGCGTGTGAGTGAGGTGGGGAGAGTCCGCCCCGGTCGGCGGCGGACACCCCGCTCCGGCCAGCCGCGTGCGCCGCGTGGGGTGGCGAGGATCGGTCAGCTGCGTGCTGCCGGTGGTCCGAGACGGCGCCGTCCGCCCCTCGCGCGATGTCTGCGGCCCGCGTGCCGACCCGCGCACGCCGTGCCGTCCGTGCCGCGGTACGGACTTGTCGGTGGCGGGGCCATGGCCCAGCGGATGGCGCCTGTCAGGACGCGGCCGACGGGGCGTACAGCGAGGTCCTCGACGACTGGCAGGCCTGGCAGTCTCAACGCCTCCCGGGCCCATGCCGGGAGGCAGGCCACGCCGTTCGCCGCGAGTCCGGCGTACAGCGGCCGTGCTAGGAGGGGAATCGGTGGTTGCAGCAGCAGGAAACGTGCGACGGCCCTGGCCTCAGGGGTGGCCCGCAGTTCCGGCCGGTAGGCGGAGAGGCGCTCGGACAGGTCGTGACGGTCGCGGGGAGGGTCGATCACGCCCAGTGCCTCAGCCACTCGGGCGGTGTCGGCGACGTAGGCGTCGTAGTCCGCGTCGTCGAGGGGGTGGGCCCCATAGCGCCGATGGGCGCGGAGGAAGCTGTCGGTCTCGGCCGCGTGGACCCAGCCGAGCAAGTGCGGGTCGGCGGCGTGATAGGCCAGCCCCTCTGCGGTCCTGCCGCGGATGCGCTCGTGGATGCCGCGGACGTGGTCGACCGCTTGCTGGGCGTCGTCGGCAGTGCCGTACGTGGTGACCGCGAGGAACGTGCTGGTGCGTTGCAGTCGGCCCCACGGGTCGCCCCGGTAGCCGGAGTGGGCGGCGACAGCCGCCATGGCGAGTGGGTGCAGGGATTGCAGCAGCAGGGCACTGATGCCGCCGATGAACATCGAGGCATCGCCGTGGACAGCGCGTATGGGACGGTCGGGACCGAACCAGCGAGGACCTGGGGTGTCGTGGATCCGAACCCGGGTGGCCGATCCGTCCGAGCCCGCCACCCGCTCGAACAGGGACTTGCCCACATGCTCGCGCAGCTCAGTCAGCACGGTCGCCTCCATCCCCGATCCCAGTATCCAGGACGGCCGACGGATTCCGTCCGTCCCGCACGTGCCGACGCCTTCCCGTGCATTGCTCGGAAATGCCCGGCCATGAGCGGCCTTCGGACCGGGCCGCCATGTCCATATCTGCTGCGAGCGCGGCGGGCGTCCGGCGGCTGTCCCCGGGCTGCAGAGCCCCGTAGCCGTTGCAACGGGGGCCGGCACGGGTTGCCCTCCGCAGTGGCGAGGGGGACGACCCGCCTGGCACGGAGGGCGGGGCCGGCTCTCGGGCGGGAGCAGTGCTGGTCTGTCAGGAGAGTTCAAGCGACTTCCGGAAGGATCCGCCGCGCTTCAGCGCGCGCTCGATGCTCTCCAGGGACCGTCCCCGGGTCTCCGGCACCTTCGCCGCCGCGAACACGATGCACGCGACGTTCATCAGTGCGTAGACGAAGAACGTCCCGGAGCGGCCGATCGCCTCGATGGCCGTCAACGCGGTCACCGCGATCAGCAGGTCGACCCCCCACAGGGTGACGGTGGCCAGGCTGGTCGCCGGGCCGCGCACGCCCAACGGCAGGATCTCCGGGCCGATGAGCCAGACCACCGCCTGGATCCCGATACCGTTGAACAGGATGTACGCGAACAGGGCCACGATCACCGTCCAACGCTGGGCCGCCGAGCCCTCCGGGCCGAGGAAGGCCAACGCCATGACCGCCATGGCGAGGCCGGAGCCCGGCAGGAACCACAGCATGATGCGCCGTCGGCCCATCCGGTCCACGGCGATCGCACCGACCACACCGGCGATCACCAGCATCACGCCGATGCCGATACCGGTGAGCAGCGCGACCGAGTCACCGAACCCGGCGTCCACGAGGATCGTCGGCGCGTAGTAGACCACGGCGTTGATGCCGGTGAGCTGGGAGAACGCCGCGATGCCGACGGCGATCAGCAGCGCGGGGCGAAGCCAGCGGTGCCGCAGGTCGCGCCAGCCGCCGGCGGGCGTGGCCGTGGCCACCTCGGTGATCTCGTCGATCTCGCGGCGAACGTCCGTGCCGGGCGGCCGGAGCCCGGTCAGGACCGTCGCCGCCTCCTCGTGCAGGCCACGCTCGACGAGCCAGCGCGGGCTCTCGGGCATGAACAGCATGCCGACGCCGAGGACGACGGCGGGCAGGACAGCCAGACCGAACATCAGACGCCAGCCGCCGGTGTCCGACAGCGCCCAGCCGCAGACATACGCGATGAGCTGCCCGCAGGCGACCATCAGCTGGAACAGCACCATCAGCCGGCCGCGGATCCGGGCGGGCGCGACCTCGGCGATGTACACCGGCACCATGTTGGAGGCGCCGCCGACGGCCAGTCCGAGGACGAAGCGCGCGGCGATGAGGCTGCCCGTGCCGGGTGCCGCGGCAGCTGCGGCGGCCCCGGCCGCGAAGACCACCGCGACGCCGATGACGACCTTGCGGCGGCCGTGGCGCACCGCCAGGCGGCCCGCGAGCAGCGCTCCGACCATGGCACCGAGCAGGATGACACTGACGACGATCTCCTGCTGCCGGGAGCTCAGGTCCAGGTCGTCGCGCAGGTGCAGCAGGGCCCCGGAGATGATGCCGGTGTCGTAGCCGAAGAGCAGACCGCCCAGCGCCGACACGGCCGACACGGCGTAGACGGTGGCCGGCACCTTACGCGAGTCGTCGGCGGGTGGCCCGGGCGTCTCGGCGGGTCCGGGTGCCGTGTCGAGCTCAGGCATCGCCCATGACCAGACCCTCGATGGTGTGCTTCTGCGTCACCGGTTCCAGAACATCGACGATCGGGCAGTCGAGGTGGCGGCGGACCCGCTCGGGCAGGGTCTCCCAGTAGGCGCGGGTGACGGCCGTGTCGTGCCGGTCGCCGTTGGTGGCCTCGGGGCCGTCGACGCCGAGGACCAGCACGGGGCGGGACTTTGCGGAGTTGTTCTTGGTGCCGCGGTGGATGGTCAGCGCGGTGCGCGCCGAGATGTCGCCGCGCTGCGGGTACTTGCGCACCGCCAGCTCCTCGTAGCGCGGGTAGTGCGGCCGGGGCGGGAACATGCCGTGACCGAACTCGGGGCTGTCGTCCCACTGCGTGCCCGGCGCGACCTCGAAGGGGCCCATGTCCTCCTCGGTGTCGACGGCCGTCACATTGAAGGCGAGGGAGGTCAGTCGGCGCCCGGCGCGGGTCTCCTCCGGCATGGGGAAGTCACGGTGCCAGGGCTGGTTGACGGCGCCCTCGAGCGGCACGTCGAAGCCGAGTTCGACGATGCGGTAGTCCTGGCCGAGGACGGCGGTGCAGACCGAGCGCACCCACGGGTGGTCGACGAGGTCGACGAAGCCGCGCAGCTGCTCGGGGTGGATCTCCACGTAGTAGCGGTGCGGTCCGCGTCCCACGGCGCCGCCGGGCCGGGTCAGGGCCTCCTGGAACGCCACGTCGACGTCCTCACGGAGCCGGTCGGCCCACTCGGGGGCGAAGGCACCCTTGCGCGCGGTGATGCCGTCCGCATACAGGGCCTCGACGGCGGCCGTCACGTCCACGTCGAGGTCGGCCGGGGCGATACCGGGGTAGGCGTGGGGACTCATGCGGTGCCTCCTTGCACGTGCAGTCGAACCTGTTTCGCACATGTTGCATCGTTGAATTCAACGTGGCAATACCCGCACGGGACAGATCTTGGTCAGCGCCTCGCGGCATGCCACGATGTGCGGGTGAGCAGCAGCCTGAAAGACGTAGCCGCCCGCGCCGGGGTCTCGGCGCGCACCGTGTCGAACGTGGTGAACGGGACCGCCCGCGTCTCCGAGCAGACCCGCCGGCGGGTGCAGGCTGCGATCGACGAGCTGGGCTACCGCCCCAATCTCGCCGCCCGCAGCCTGCGCGCCGGCCGGACCGGCATCATCGGTCTCGCCATCCCGGAGCTGCACTCGCCCTACTTCAGCGAGCTCGCCGGCCTCCTCGTGGACGAGGCCGGACGCCGGTCCTGGACTGTGATCATCGACCAGACACATGGGGACGCCGAGGCGGAACGCCGGCTGCTCAAGGGCGACGGCGGCCGGGTGATGGACGGCCTCATCATCACGCCGTGGGCGCTGGAGACCCGAGAGGTGGCGGACATAGCGCGCCCGCTGCCCGTGGTGCTGCTCGGTGAGCGCAGCACCCAGGGACGGGCGGACCGCGTGGCGGTGGACAACGTGGCCGCGGCCGACGAGGCGACCACGCATCTGCTGTCGCTCGGACGCCGTCGCATCGCCGCCATCGGGCTCCAGCCGCACCTGCACAACGGCACGGCCGAACAGCGCGCCGAGGGCTACCGCAGGGCGCTGCGCCGCGTGGGCATCACACCCGAGCCGCAGTGGGAGCGGCCGGTCGGCGCACTGCACCGGGAGGACGGCGCGCGGGCCATGGCCGAACTGCTCGACGGGGACGCCGCCCCGGACGCGGTGTTCGCCTTCACCGACGAACTCGCCCTGGGCGCCCTGCACATGGCGCACACGCGGGGGGTGCGGGTGCCGCAGGAGCTGGCGGTCGTCGGGTTCGACGACATCGAGGACGGCCGCTACAGCCACCCCACGCTGACCACGGTCTCCCCCGACAAACGCCAGATCGCCCAGCGCGCCCTGCAGTGTCTCGCCGACCGCATCTACAGCCCGGACAACGAGGTCCCCGCCTCCGACCTGACGATCCCGCACCGGCTGGTCGTACGGGACAGCACGGATCCGGGGGCGGCGCAGGCACCCTGAGCCGCCTGCCGCCGCCCGGGGGCGGGCCCTGCCAGGGCTCAGGGGCCGGACGCCTCTCGGACGACATGGGCGCGCACCTGCGTGCGGTCCCGGTCTGTCCAGCCGGCCACCCCTGCCCGCGCGACCATGTCGTCGAAGCGGACGGCCCAGTCGAGGTCCGGTCCGCTCGCCGCGAGGCTCCGCAGCGCGTGGACGGACACGAACACGTCGTCGTCCGGATCATCCTGTCCCATCCCCGCCGTGCGCGGCGCGGCCAGCAGGTCCGCCCGGCGTGCGAAGCCGCTCGTCACGTGGAACCGGGTCAGCTCCTCCGCTTGGACCAGGGCCACTTGGGGATGCTCGGCCGGCGGACCCACCCGCAGGATCACTCGAAGCTCTCCGAGTCCGCCGGCCGGCTGCCCAGGCCGTCCGCCCCCACCTGCACCTCGCTCGGTCCGCTGCGGGCCGGCTCACGCACGGGTGTCTCCCTGTCCTCCAGGTCGAGCACGGCCGTCGCCTCCGTGTATCAGGTATCAGGTATCAGGACGGGATGACCGCGTTGCCCCAGAAGTCGCGGCGCCGGTCGTCGCGGACGTCCCAGCGGTACGTGGAGGGCGGGGTCTCCGGTGCAGTAGTCGGAGGTGTAGATCTCCACGCGGTGGCCGTCGGGGTCGCGGAGGCAGACGTAGAAGGCTTCCTGGCCTGATCACCGCGGGCTCAGAGCTGCTGTTCGAAAACAGTTCGGGCTGATCCCAATGCGCTCGGGCGGCGGACTGTTACGCGCAGACATTCCCCTGTGCCTGGGTGGTGGGATCAGCGGTGCCGGTCGACGACCGCGCTCACAATGGCGGCCACCTCACCGCGGTCGGTGGGTCGCGGGTCGACGGAGTTGTGGATGGAGAATCCTTCGATCAGGGCGTCGAGGGCCCGGGCGGTGAGCGGGTCGAAGTGTCTGGCCAGCGAGTCGCGGCTGGCCTGCATCCAGGACCGCATGACGGCGCGCACTTCGGGGTGGCGGGTGGCGAAGGCGTAGAGCTCATAGCTGAGCAGGAGATTCTGGTCGGTGCCCCAGACTTTGCCGCAGATGATCTCGACGACCGCCTCCTGTGCTTCCCGGGGTGACTGCGCCCCCTCCAGGAGGGCCCCGTAACGCGTGGATACGGACTCGGCGTGCCGGGTGAAGGCGTCGGTGAGCAGGTGCTGCATGTCGTCGAAATAGTAGGTGAGTGAACCGAGCGGCACACCGGCCGCGTCGGCGATCTTGCGGAAGGTCACTTTGATGGCCCCGTGCTCGGCGATGACGTCCAGCGCGGCATCGAGGATGCGTTCGCGACGCAGGGGGTCGTTGGGGCCGCGGGAGCTGCCTGTCATCGTCGTGGTCTGCCTTGTCTTCTCGTACCGCCACCGAGTGTGTACATTCGTGCATACTCGGTGGGCGTGCGGACTCGTCGCCTGCCTGCCCCTATTCTGTCGAACTCCAGCGGAGCACCTTCTTGATAGACCGCGCCGTACGCCGACGCCGTCGAGCGCTGTTCCTGTTCTTCTTCCTCAACGGCATCGCGTTGTCCTCCTGGGTCACGCGCACGCCGGACATCCGTGATCACCTGGGTTTGTCCACCGGACAGATGGGACTGGTGCTCTTCGGCCTGTCGGTCGGCTCCATGGCAGGCATCCTGTGTTCCGGCCGCTTCGTGTCGAGATTCGGCACCAGGCCCGTTACGGCACTCGCCACCCTGCTGGTCATCGCCGGTGTGGCCGTCGTAGGGGTCGGCAGCGCTCTTACCTCCGCACCGCTGGTCGCTGCGGGACTGTGTGTGTTCGGCACGGGGATCGGTTCGGGTGAGGTGGCGATCAACGTGGACGGCGCCGACGTGGAACGGATCACCGGCACCACGGTCCTGCCCACGCTTCATGGATGCTTCAGCCTGGGCACCGTCGTCGGTGGTCTGGCAGGCATGGCGGCCACCGCGGTGGCGTGGCCCGCTCACTGGCACCTGGCGACAGTCGCCGCGGTGGCGACCGCGATCTTCATGTACGCCATCGGGGCCGTCCCCGCCGGGATCGGGATCCGCACCGCACCACCTGCCTCGGACGCCGCTCAACCCGCGAGGCCGCGGGTGTGGACGGACCGAAGGCTGCTGCTCATCGGTGCCATCGTCCTGGCCATGGCCCTCGCCGAGGGGGCCGCCAACGACTGGCTGCCGCTGCTCATGGTCGACGGCCACGGGCTCGACGCCGCGGCCGGTTCACTCGTGTACGTGGGGTTCGCCGCGGCCATGACCCTGGGGCGATTCAGCGGCACGTTCTTTCTCAGCCGTTACAGCCGGGCGACTGTCGTGCGGGCCAGCGCGGTCTCCGGGGCCGTCGGCCTGTTCCTGGTCATCTCCTCCGACAACGCTGTCGTCGCCGCGGCCGCGGTCCTGTTCTGGGGTCTGGGCGCGTCCCTGGGCTTCCCGGTGGCCCTGTCTGCGGCGGGCGACTCGGGGCCTGACGAGACCGCTCGTGTCAGTCTTGTCGCCACCATCGGTTACGTCGCCTTCCTGGTGGGACCGCCCGCTCTCGGCTTCTTGGGCGATCACTACGGGCTGCGGCCGGCGATGGTGGTGGTACTGGCGTTCGTCAGCATGGCCGTCCTCATAGCCCCGGCCGTCGGGCGCCGCACACGTGATTCGGTTCCGGTGCGCGCCTGATCAGGCCGCACCGGCACGGCCTGTGTTCAGCCCGCGCCCCGAATCGAGCGACTCGGCCCCTACCTCACCCGGTTCGAGCAGCCTGTGCCTGCGGCCGCGCTGCTCGCAGCCGCGCTGCACACCCTCTGGGCGCTGGTCTTCGCCAACAGCGGTGGCGACCCGGCGGCTCAGGGCGCCTGGACGGCTTTCGCCGCGGAGCACCCAGGCTCGGCATACAACTTCGTCTGGTTCGGCGGCATGCGCTCCGCCTCCTACAGCGTCCTGTCTCCGTACGTGACGAGTCTGCTCGGTGTCCGCACCACCTTGGCCGTGTCCGGCACGGTCTCGGCCGCTCTCCTCGCCCTGTTGCTGGTGCGCAGCCAGGCGGTACACCGGCCACTGTGGCCCGCGTTGTACGGTGCCTTCGGCCTCACCTGCAACGCCGTCTCGGGCCGGGCGTCATTCGGGCTGGGCACCATGTTCGGTCTCGCAGCACCGATGGTCGTCTTCGGCAGCGACTCTCCCGTGGTGCGCCGGTGGTCGTATCGCCCCGCGGCTCTTCTCCTGACGGCACTGCTGGCGGCTCTGGCGACGATGGCCAGTCCGGTCGCCGGGCTGTTCGTGGGGATGGTCGCCGGGGCTTTGTGGCTGACGAAACGACGTGCCGCCGCGTACGCCCTCGGCGGCACGCCACTCGCCGTCGTCGCTCTGACCTCGTGGCTCTTCCCCTTCTCCGGGGATATGCCGATGAACGGATGGACAGCAGCGCTGTCCATCGTGTGCGGCCTGACACCGCTGGTCTTCGTGCCGGTTCACTGGCGCACGGTGCGTGTGGCGGGCGTCCTGTACTCCCTGGCGGTGCTGGGTGCTTGGCTGATCCCTTCGCAGATCGGCAGGCGGTGTCGTATTCCTCGCGGCCCTGCCCGAGGTCCTGCCACGCCCGGCCACGCCGCGGCCCACTGTGTGCAAACGCCTCGCGCTGACCACGGCGATCTGCGCGGCCACCGTCTGGCAGACCACCGGGGCGGTGGCCGATGCCGTGCGTACCGCCCCGACCGCAGCCTGGTCGCAGGACCCGGACCCGCTGCTGCACCAGCTGGAGCGCGTCAGGATACGGCAGAAGGGGAGACTCGAAGTGGTACCGGCCAGCAGTCCCCGGGAGTCCTCTGCGCTCCCGGAGCACGCCCACCTCGCGCGCGGCTGGAACCGCCAGGCCGACCTGGGACGCAATCCCGTCTTCTACGACGGCACGCTCACGGCCCGCAGCTACCGGGCCTGGCTCGACCGGTGGGCGGTCCACTACGTGGTCCTGCCGTCGGGCCCCCTGGACTCGGCGGGCAGTCAGGAAGCAGAGCTGATCCGGCAGGGACTGCCCTACCTGAAGCAGATATGGTCCGACGCGAACTGGAAGCTGTCCGCCGTCCAGGAGCCGACACCCCTGGCTGGACCGGACGCCGGCCTCGCGGACGCGGCCCACGACCGCCTCACCGTCACGGTGCACAGAGCGGGACCGGTGAGGCTGCGCGTGCCCTACTCCCCCTGGCTGGCTCTGGTCGACAGCCGGGGCCACAAGCTCAAGCAGACGTGGCTGGTCTGGTGCCGGAGGCCGGCCGGTCGTAGCCACACCGGTCGGCGCACTCGTCGATCAGAAGCAGCGCGCAGCCGGCGGTGGCGTCGGGAAGGGGTGAGCGGGCGCAGTGCGGGGAGTCAGTGGAGTGCGCGGTCGCTCACCGCCAGGCGCGCGGTCGGATGTGGGGCGGTCGCTGATGATGCGCAGGGGTGGGCCTTCCGTGGCGGGGCGGGGCGGTCCCACGCTGCCTCTGCGGCTGTACCGGGGCCGCACCCGGTTCCGTCCCGGTGACGGCGGCCCACAGGACACAGGTCGCCGATGTGCCCGGTACCGGCTCCAGGGGCTCAGGCCCTCGACCGCGGGTCCCGGCCTGTCAAGGCCAGCACCCGCTCCAGTTCCGTGGCGTGCCCGGGCGTCGGCACCTCGGGCCCGAAGACGCCGTACTCGCGGGCCTGCGGGGCCATCGCCTCCACCGCGCCGACCAGTTCGGCGACGACCGCGGGATCCGCCTCGTAGGGCTGACCGGTGGCGACGGCGAGGTCCCAGGCGTGGACGGTCAGATCGAGCAGCGCCATGTGGGCGACGGTCCGCGCGGGCATCCCCATCTGCCCGCTGGTTCCCTCCTCCGCGCCTGGTGCTGCCCACGCCGCCACCAGCGCACCGGCCTCCCGGGCGAACGCGGCGCGCCAGTCGGTGTCGGGACGCACGGCGGACGGGATGGTGGAGAAGTCGGCTTCCTTCTTCGCGGCGAGTTCCTGGAACTGGACGACGACGTGGTGCAGGTGGTCCACCAGCGCCCGCACGTCGTAATCGGCGCACGGGGTGGGCGCGGTGAGCGCGTCGTCCCCGATGCCGCGCACCACGGGTACGGCCTGGCGGGCGGCGGCGTCGAGGAGGACTGCTACGGGGACATGGGCGGTGGCAGGTGATGTGGCGGTCATGTCTCCGACGCTAGGACGGGGGCGGCGCGCTGGCTTGAAGAAACGCGACATCCACCGAGCGGCCGGTCCTAAGATCGGCCCGTGAGTCCCGCAGCCTCCTCCTCCCCCGGCCCGCCCGGCGACAGCACCTCCCGCACCCCCGCCCCCGGTGGCCCCGCCTCCTCCACGGGGACGGCGGCGCCCCGTGGTGACACCCGAGGGATCCTCGAGCCGTCGGCGCTGCTGCGCCACACCTCCTTCCGGCGCCTGCCGCCGGCGCCCGCACTGCGGCCGTACGTCGAGCACTACTGGCTGATCGACTGGGAGCTGCCCGCCCCGTACGAGGCGCGGGTGCTGCCGCATCCGGCGGTCAACGCCGTCCTGCAGTGGCGCGGCGGGCGGTCCCGGTGCGAGGTGTCGGGGGTCGGGCTGCAGGTACACACCGAGCGGCTGGAAGGTGCGGGGCGGGTCGTCGGGGTGCAGTTCCGGCCCGGTGGCTTCCGGCCGTTCGCGCCCGGAGTGCCCGTTGCGGAGTGGACCGGGCGCCGGCTCCCGGCGGAGGAGGTCACCGGAGCCGGGCCGGCGCTCACCGAGGCGCTCACCGTCCTCGGCGGGGAGGCCGACGACGCCCGCCGCACCGCCGCCGTGGACACCTGGCTGCTCTCCCTGGCACCGCACCCCGACCCGCAGGCCGCCCTCGCCGTGGAACTGGCCAACCTCGCATGCCACGACCGCGCAGTATGCCGTACCGCCCGCCTCGCTGAGCTGGGCGGGCTCTCGGTCCGCGCGCTCCAGCGGCTCTTCGGTGCGTACGTCGGGGTGAGTCCCAAGTGGGTCGTCCTGCGCTACCGGGTACTCGACGCCCTGGAGCGGGCCGCGGCGGACCGAGCGACCGACTGGGCGGAACTCGCCGTGGAGCTGGGCTATGCCGACCAGGCCCACCTGGTACGGGATTTCACCGCCACCGTGGGTGTTCCGCCGACCGCCTACGCGGCGCGGAGCGCGGCCTGAGGCAGTACGGGCTCAGTCCGCCTGGCCATCACCCTTCCTCCGGCCGTCGCCCCCGGCGCCCGCCGTGGGAGGCAGGGCGAGGCGAGATCCCAGCGCCGGCCGCCGTCCTCCGTGATGGACGCCGTGAGCCGGTCGAAGACGCAGCGGGCGACGGTCCGCCGGGCTTCTTCCCGTGCAGCCTCATCCTCGCGCCTGACGATCTCCCTCTCGTGCCCCGACTCCACCTCGTGCTCCCGGTTGCTCCTCGTCGCCGTCCTCCCGCACGGGCCGGTCCGCGCCGTCGTACTCCGTGTTCGTGCCACCGTGCCTGGCCAGCACGTGAGCGAGGCCGACCGACTTCAGATCGGACTCGGCGTGGTGGAACTTCGTGATGGGTGACGTCGTACTCGTCGCACTGCGCTCCGGCGAAGCGCCGCGAGACCTCCCTGGCCGACCTCGCGCGGCCGCAATCCCCGGTCGGTTTCGGGAACCGGAACCGACTGGTCGAAGACGACCTTGGGCAGCGCGAGCAACGCGACCAGAACTCCTCTCGCATGTCGAGCGGCACCGAGACGACGATCTGACTGATCGCTTCAGAATGCCGTCCTGCGGAGACGCCGGCGGCCCATGGAAGAATCCCTTCAACCACGGGTTCAGGGGGTGACGCCGTATGGAACGGGTTGGGGCTGCGCGAGACCTGAGGCTGTTGACGTCACGGATGAGGACCTGCGGTCCGCAGTGCGGTCGCTGCAACCGCTTCTGGCCGAAGTGCGGCCGGGGTGGTTCAGCGTAGCCAGCTGATCCCTTCAGGATGAGGTCCGCAGACGGCAGAGGCATATGAGGCTGCAGGCCAGTTCGAGCAGGCCCTGATGGAGATCGGCGCTTCGCTCGTAGCGGGTGCGGAGCCGTTTGAACTGGTGCAGCCAGGCGAAGGCGCGCTCGCCGACCCAGCGCACCTTGCCCAGTCCGGAACCGTGGGCGACGCCGCGTCGGGCGATCAACGGCTTGATGCCCCGCTTCCACAGCAGGCGGCGGTACTTGTCGAAGTCGTAGCCCCGGTCCGCATCCAGACGTCGGGGCTTGCGGCGGGGGCGTCCTCGGGCTCCCCGAATCGGCGGGACCGCGTCGAGCAGGGGCAGGAGCTGGGTGACGTCGTGCCGGTTGCCGCCGGTGAGTGTGACGGCGAGCGGGGTTCCGTGACGGTCGACGATCAGGTGGTGCCTGGAGCCGGGGCGGGCGCGGTCGACGGGGGAGGGTCCAACGTGGTTCCCCCTTTGAGGGCCCGGACGTGCGATCCGTCCACGGCACAGTCGTCCAGGTCCAGCAGGTGGGCGCGGCGCAGCGCGGTCAGCAGGGCGGCGTGCAGGCGGGGCCAGACGCCGGCCTCGGTCCAGTCCCGCAGTCGGCGCCAGGCCGTCACGCCGGAACAGCCCACGGTCTCCGCCGGGACGTCCCGCCAGGCGACACCGGTCCGCAGCACGGACAGGACGCCGGCGAGTGCTGTTCGGTCAGGAACACGCAACCGGCCCGGATGCCGGTGGCGCCGCTCGGGAGCGGGCGGCAGCAACGGGGCCACCCGCTCCCACAGGTCGTCAGGAACAAGATCAGCACGCACCTCGGACACCCTGCCGACCAAGATCGTCGAGCACAGGACCGGCAGCTCAACTCATTCTGAAACGATCAGTTAGGCTCGCGGCTGCCTCCCCGGCTGGGGTGGCCCACCATGCGCCCGACGGAGGTGCATGAGGCCGACGCGGAGGCCGCCGCGCTGCTCGACGGGCTTCTTCCCCGCGCTCGAACTCGTCCCGCGCAAGCGGCTGAAGGAGCTGTCGAGAGGCGCCCGCCTGATCGTCCGCACCGGGAGGCGCGGCCGTACGCGAACGTACTGCTGTGGTGCGGGTCTTCTTCTGAGGACGGGACGGGCCCGCCAGGCCGGGCCTGTCCCGTCCCGGCGGGCCTCGTGCGGGCGGACGGCCTCAGCAGCGGGACACGGGAACGTTGACGTCACTGCGCGCCAGGTAGACCTTGGTCACGTAGACGTTGCGGTTGCCGCTGTCGTCGTCGGTCAGGAACCAGACACGGCTGGTGCGCCCCTTGTCCGTGTACATGGCACCGTAGGTCCAGCAGTACACGTAGTTCCTGCCCGCGTTCAACGTGCCGGCGTGGGTGGAGTCGCGCGCGTCCGGACTCCAGTGGGACCAGGAGCTGTAGTCGAACCCCAGGTAGGTCCTGCCGTAGCTCGCCGCCTCGGCCTCGGCGGCGGCCGGTCCGGCCGCCACAGTCAGCCCCGCCCCCGCGAGGGCGGCGGTGGCGAGAGCCGAGACCACGGCGCGTCCGATCTGCTTCATGAGACTCCTCTGATCCGCTCGTCGAACTCTGTGTAGCGGTGTGGCCTTTTCACCAGCAGCATGCGGACCCCGTGACGCGGGGCGCGCCAGGTTTTGGCCCGGTCCAAATCGTCCGGTCCCTTCGGGAGTCGCATGGTCCCCGCACTCCTCGGGTCTCAGCCCCCGTTCAACAGGCGACGCCCCAGCGGGGTCGCCGTGTGCAGGATGCGCTTGCCGTCACGGCGGCTCACGACAAGGCTGCCTTCCCTCAGTACAGCGAGCTGCTGGCTCGTGGTCGGCAGGGACATACCCGCGGCGTCGTCGAGTTCTGAGGTGGTGGGACAGGTGCGATCGGCGGCCTTGTGCAGCAGCGCGGCCCTCGTGGGGCCCCAGGAGACGAGCCAACGCGGCCGGGGACGCGGCGGTGAGGGAGGACGTCTTGTCGACCCGAAGATACCGGTTCTCGGCAAACGTGCAGGTCATCGTGGACGCCGAGACACGCCTGGTCGTGGCCGCGGCCCGGCCGGTGCCCGGAAACACGGCGGACGCGAAGCGTGGAGGGACTCCGGCCTGGCTGACACTTGCGCAGGTGTGACGGTCCTTGGCGACGGCGCCTACATCAACACCGGCCTGGTCGTCCCGCACCGCAAACGCCCCGGACGGCCCTTGCTCAAGGGCGAGGAAGAGGACAACGCGCAGCACCGCAGAACTACAAGATCCTCCGTGACTGCCGGCAACGCGGCGACGGCTCCACCACGCCGTCCAGGCCGTCGCCCGCATGCACAACCTTGCCCTCGCCGCATGACCACCCACGCCCGAACACCGCTCCGATCTGCCCGATCACGGCCTTCTGCGACACCCTTTAGCTTGATCTTTAACCTACTGTGCTGTGCGCCAGGACTGTATGTCGGTTGCTGGTGCTTATCTGTAAGGCGTGGAAGGTGCGATCCCAAGTGCGATAGCCCTGCTGGTGAGCGCACCGGCCCTGGCGGTCGAGTACGCGATCGACCGCAGCTCCAGGCCGTCCAAGCGCGGCACGTGTCCGTAGTGGTCGTCGTAGCGCTCGAACGCCGAACCCTGGCCGGCGCTGAACTCGGTCAGCCTGAAGGGGCCGCAACTGGGCATGCCCTTGCGGAACTCCTTGGTGCCGTCCTTCACGACGAGGAAGTTGCCCTGGCTTACTGCGCGGTCTCCACCACTGGGCACCGTGGCCGATCCACCATCCCCGAAAGTCGGGCAGGCCTTGAACACCGTCCCACGAGCCGGGCTCCGCACCAACGTCGCCGATGCCGAACCCTCTGCCGCAACAGCCACAGATGGCGGAGGTCGGCCAACCGTCCTCCCAGAACGTGGCCCCGCCCCACCCGCACATGCGGCAGAACTCCTCGGGGGGAACCGGCGCGCTCGGTATCGTCCCGTCGTCCGGCATCCTCAGCACCACTCTGCCGTAGCCGGGGTCAGTCCGCGTACACGAGGATCAGGCACAGAGCCGCGAAGGGCACGATGGACCCGCCGAGCAGCGCCAGCACCGCCGGGACCGCCGCCGTCAGTCGCTTACTGCCCTTGCGCCGGCCCGAGCGGAACACCACGCGGGCCAGGACGAGAGGCAGCGCAAGGAGAGCGAGGAAGCTCACCGGCGTCACGACCTGGCTGAACACGGTGGTGCCGGTGTCGGCGACCAGATGCCAGGCGGTCATGCCGAAGACCACTGCCGGGCCGGCCAGCAGGCAGAACGAGAGGACCGACGCCACGGCGACGGTCAGTCCTTCCGTCGTCCGCTCGGCACGCGCACGCTCCCGGCGCACTTCCGTTGTCCCGCTGTCTCCCATGCCCGTTCCCCCAGCTGCCACAGTTCGCGGTGTCGCCAGCGCTTCGGTCGAGGCGCTCAGTCCGAGGTCAGCAGAAACGATAGCGCCGGGCCTGGGGCCGCGGACACAATGTTCTCATGGGCCTACCAGCCCGTCAGAGCCCTCCGCTCCTCGGGACGAGCAGCGTTCCGCTCGCCGGCCCACCTTCCGCAGCCGGTCTCGCACTCGCTGGGCAACGCGGACTGTCTCCCCAAGCGCCAAACGTCACGCAGCGCATGCAACGTCACTGTTATGTAGGTTCGAAGTGGCCGTCCGCGACAACAAGGGTGCCTTGTGTCAACCAGAGGCGGGCGTCGTCGGTCGTACCGGCAGGTGCGGTGCAGGCGGTCGCGGGTGTCGACGACGGCTGGCGACCTCTCGGCCATCGCCAGGGCATCCCGCACGCCACGCACATGTCCACTGTGAAGAGCACAGTTCAGCCCCTCCCCGTACAGCTCATCGACCGGTGCAATGGTTCTGCCTCAGGGACGTGGGACGTTCCGCAGATGGGCACGGGCCAGGTCGAGCATCTTGCCGGCACCGCCGTCGAGCACGGTCCGGCCGGCGGCAAAGGCGAAGCCCTTGCCCTGGGCGGCCGATATGTGCGTCGGGATCGACAGCTCGTTGGGATCGGTCACCCGGTCGACCAGGAACGGCCCGTCGTGGGCCAGCGCCCGCCAGCGCGCCGGCCGTGCCTTCCGGGTCGAGGTCGGAGTCGTAGACCGTGACGTTCAGGCCGGCGCAGCGTTCCGAGGCGAGCAGGCCGGCGAGCAGTGGGAGCAGCTCGTGAGGCAGCAGACCGTCCACATCGGGACTGTCCACCGCCGGCATGACGGAGGGGTCCAGCACATCGGCGTCCAGGTGCACCCAGAAGCCGTCGAGCCCGCCGCCGCTGAACGCGTTCACCGTGCTGTGGCGGGCTCGTGCTCGCCGCGCTCCCGGATCTCCTCGACCGTGTTGACGGACATGCCGACCGCCGTGAGCTCAGTCCGCTCCTCGTCGTCGTCGCGGATGCCGACAGGTGTACGTCGCCTTCACACGGGCAGGGCCGCAGTCCTTCCAGGTCGGTGAGGTCCCGCCGGCCCCGGCCGGTGGCGAGCGCCAGTTCCTCGCCGGCGGCGGCGCCCACGTTCGGGGCGTTCCCAGGGTCCGGAAGTCAGCCGAGGCGTCGACGACGGCCAGTCCGTACCACCCGATGCGCCGCAGCACTAGCGAGGCCCTGAGCGGGATGGAGCACTCCCCGCCGAGGACGACCGGGAAGTCCCCGGCGCGAACGTGTCATTCGACGCGTCGGCGAGCTTGCGGGTGTACGCCGCGAGGACGGCGGTGTTGAACATCCCGTCTTCCTCGCCCCAGTCACCCCGGTCATAGCGGGGTGGCACCACCACGACCCCACTCTCCTCGGCACCAAGGCGCCGCAGCAAGCCCTGTTCGCGCAGGGCGCCGACAAGCTTGTAGCAGCCGGGAACACGCCGGGGCGGGCGGACGCAGCCCCCGGTTGGATGGGGCGTCCACGAGCACGATCTTCTCCATCGGGCCATCCTGAGCGCGCTCAGGCGTCGCGTCGGCCGGCCCCAGGCCCCGGCCAGCTCATCCCGTCTGTCATCGCCTGCGCAGAAGGCGGCGGCCCAAGAACTACTGCGTGACCCGGCCCCTCGAGCCCGGGGCGTGGAGCGGGCCTCGCGAGTGCGCCCCAACATACGGGCACTTCACTCTCTACGCCCTCGCCGGTCCGGAGCGAGGGCGACCGGATACAGTGCGCGAGACGGCAGCCTGGTCAGGGAGGGAAGCATGTCCGCCACCAGTAACACCCGGCCCGCCGAAAGTGGAGCGCCAGCACCGCGGCAGAGTCGACTGCACCGCCTGATGCGCTACAGCCCCCTGATCGCCCCCGTCCTGCTGTGGGCTGTCCCTTGCTGGGTGCTCCTGCACGCGGGCCAGCACTGGCCGCTGCCCGTCACGCTGGTCGGCACCGCTCTGTTCGCCCTCGGCCTCATGTGCATGCCGCTCGCGATGGCGCGCGGCCACGGCCGACGCCAGTCGGATTGGGCGGCGATCGTGGGTGACACTCTGCTGGGCACCAGCTGGGTCCTGTTCACCTGGTCCGTGCTGCTCGGCGCCGTGCTGCGGCTTGCCCTGACCGTGGCCGGCGTCGGCGAGGGGCAGGACCGGGCCCGCATCGTCACGTGGGCCGTCCTCGGCGTGACCGCTGTGCTGCTCGCCTGGGGGTACGCCGAGGCCCGCCGCGTGCCACGTGTGCGCCGTCTCGACGTGCAACTCCCGCGACTGAGTGCCGGACTGGACGGCCTCCGCGTCGTCCTCATCACCGACACCCACTACGGCCCCCTCGATCGCGCCCGCTGGTCGGCACGGGTGTGCGAGACCGTGAACACCTTGGAACCCGACCTGGTGTGTCACACGGGCGACATCGCGGACGGCACGGCCGAACGCCGCCGCGCCCAGGCCGCCCCGCTCGGTACCGTGCGGGCCACGCATGCCCGGGTCTACGTCACCGGCAACCACGAGTACTACAGCGAGGCCCAGGGCTGGGTCGACCTGATGGACGAGCTGGGCTGGGAGCCGCTGCGCAACCGCCACCTGCTGCTCGAGCGCGGAGGCGACACCCTCGTGGTCGCCGGCGTGGACGATGTCACCGCCGAGTCCTCCGGCCTGGCAGGCCACCGCGCCCACCTCGCCGGAGCTTTGAACGGCGCCGACCCCGACCTGCCCGTCCTGCTCCTGGCGCACCAGCCCAAGTTCGTCGACCGCGCGGCAGCCCACGGCATCGACCTCCAACTCTCCGGCCACACCCATGGCGGCCAGATCTGGCCCTTCCACCACCTGGTCCGCATCGACCAGCCCGCCCTCGCCGGTCTCAGCCACCACGGCACCCGCACCTTCCTCTACACCAGCCGCGGCACCGGTTTCTGGGGCCCGCCGTTCCGCGTCTTCGCCCCCAGCGAGATCACCCTGCTCGTGCTCCGCTCCCGGCACCTTCCCCCCTCGCCGTAACACTGCGCGGGCCAACACATCCACCGGGAGCAGTGCACGAGCCGTTTCGGCATTCTCAACAAGGCAGTGACTCAGGCAAGCTCAGTGGTGTCGACTGACGTGGATCGGTACGCCCATTGTCAGGCGCTGCTGGCAGCATCACCGCTGTGAACGCCACCTTCACCACTCCGCCGAGGCCGTTCGACATCACCGCGCTCTTCCCTCAGCTGGCCCCGCTGGCGCGCACGGCGACCCGACTGCACCCGCGGCCGGGGTCGCCGACCGTGCACGACAGCTCCGTCGGCGGGCCGCTGCTGTGGCCCGCCGACGAGCCGTGGCCGTACTGCGACGAGCCGCACGACAGCCGCGCGGCGCCGGTGGCCCACTCCCCGGACGACGTCCGGCTCCTCCGCCACGACCGCGCCGCAGCGGCCGAGCGGCGGCGCCTCGACCCCGGGGCACCCCAGCGGACTCCCGAGGAACGGGCGACCTGGGAGCGGCTCGCGAACCGCCCGTGGTTCGACGGCCCGATCCCCCTCCTCCCCGTCGCCCAGCTCTACGCTCGCGATGTCCCCTTCCCGCGCCCGCCCGACGCGGACCTCCTCCAGGTCCTCTGGTGCCCCTTCGACCACCCCTACCTCCCGAAGCCGTGCCTGTTCTCACCGGAGCAGGTCACTTACTGGCTCTAACAAAAGCGGCTGATCATGAGTCTGTCGGCCTCTCTGCTCGTAGGTGTGGGTATGGGAAACCGTCAGTCGCGGCCGTGGATC
>NZ_JAGMUF010000052.1:0-1058 GCF_019049125.1 Streptomyces sp. AC602_WCS936
TGTGCTGTCCCGGGACGTTGGTGACACGCGTGCTGGGTGCTTGAACAGGTGAGGGCCTTCTGGGTTCGGTGTGGATTGCGACATCTACGCCCGACCGCAGGAGGCCCTCGTGTCCCACCGTAATGCCCCGCTGACGCCGACCGGCAGGCTGCGTCTGGCCCGGTGTGTCGTGGATGACGGCTGGCCGCTGCGTCGGGCCGCGGAACGCTTCCAGGTCAGCCACACCACCGCCGCACGCTGGGCCGGCCGCTACCGGCTGTCGGGCGCCGAGGGCATGCACGACCGTTCCAGCCGCCCTCACCACCAGCCACGCCGCACAGCGCCCGCGATCGAAGCGCACCTCGTCCATCTGCGCCGCGAACACCGGATCGGACCGGTCCGCCTGGCCGCCCGCTGCAACGTCGCCGCGTCCACCGCCCACCGCATCCTGGTCCGACACCAGCTGCCCGTCCTGGCCGCCTGCGACCGCGCCACCGGCGAACCAGTCCGCCGCTACGAACGCGCCCGGCCCGGCGAACTGGTCCACATCGACGTCAAGAAGCTCGGCCGTATCCCCGACGGCGGCGGGCACCGCACCCAGGGCCGTGCCGAAGGCCGACGCAACCGCACGGGAACCGGTTACGCCTACCTGCACACCGCGTTGGACGACCACTCCCGCCTGGCCTACACCGAAGACCTGCCCGACGAGACCGCCCCGACCTGCGCTGCGTTCCTCCAGCGGGCCACCGCCTGGTTCGCCACCCAGGGCATCACCGTCGAACGTGTCCTGACCGACAACGCCTGGGCCTACACCAAGAACACCTGGCGGGACACGTGCCGTGAGCTGGCCATCAGCCCTCGCTGGACACGGCCCTGGCGGCCGCAGACCAACGGCAAGGTCGAACGCTTCCACCGCACCCTGCTCGACGAATGGGCCTACCACCGGCCCTACGCCTCAGACACCGAGCGCCAGGCAGCCTTTCCCGGCTGGCTGGACTGGTACAACTACCACCGACCCCACACCGGAATCGGCGGCCAAACACCAGCCAGCCGCGTCACCAACCTGTCCGATCAGCACA
>NZ_JAGMUF010000053.1:0-27046 GCF_019049125.1 Streptomyces sp. AC602_WCS936
GATCCACGGCCGCGACTGACGGTTTCCCATACCCACACCTACGAGCAGAGAGGCCGACAGACTCATGATCAGCCGCTTTTGTTAGAGCCAGTAAGAGCCGCCCGTCGCGTCCGGCCCGCCATGCCGTGCCATGCCGGTCCCTGGTACCCGGGACCGGCATGACTTCCGCCCGTTGCGAAGGATCGTGCCTCATGGCTGCTGGCCCCGGCAGCGTTCTCGGCCGCCGCGCCTGCCTTCGCCGGCAGCGCTCCATGCCTCGGCAAAGGCGTGCGTGCCGCGATCAATCGCAACGTGCGAACGAGGCCAGGTTCCCTGCTCCCGCTCCGGCATCGGCTGCGCGGCCAACCGCAGCACGCCGACCGTGCGGCAAGACTGTGTGATCCGATGAGATGACCGACGTGCGGCCGGCCCACGGTCTGCAACCGATGATTGTGTGCAGCCGTCTCCGCCAGCAGTTGACGACAGACTCGGTTCAGTGCGGGGCGGGAGCTCGTGAGGAGCCGGGCACCAGCGAGAGGCTGTCATGATCCTCCTCATACCTGTGGTGTTCCTCGCCGCCCTTGCGCTGGTCGTCCTCCTTCCTGCTCCGGTGCCTCAAAGTCGCCTTGCCGGGGAACCGGCGCTGGGCCGGATGGCGCCGAGCGGTCGTTGCTGCCGCACTAGGGTGCGCCGCTGTGGCAACGGCCTCCTATTCGTTGGGGGTTACCGGGTTGATCTCGACTGTGGCTGTGGCGCAGGACGGCGGGGCGGACTCGGCTCCGTTCCCCTACGATCACCCATGCCGGTCCAAGATGCGGGGAGCGGTGGGGTATGACGTCCACTTTCTCAGTCTGCGCACCGTATGTGTCATGGAGAGCGGAGAGCACAGAACCGTGGAGGACGTGCCGCAGGAGGTCCGGACGACGGCAGCTGCATCGGTGGCTTGTACTGCCGTGTTGGCTGGGGTCGTGTGGGCCTCCCGGTCCCGTGTTTCCAGGACGGCCTGATGCGCATGCGAGGCCTCGGCAAGGAGCCGCGGGCCGCATGTCCGAAGGCAACGCGCCAGTTGCAGCGCCCGACTCCCTGGTCGTGCGCTACCTCTACCGCGGGGGCGTGGCGTGCTGCTCATCGACTCGGCGGGCGCCTGGCAAGCAAGATGCAAGTTGGAACACTGCCAAACGCATGTCGAGGTAGCAGCGCAGTCGTACGCCCGCTTGTCCGGCCTCGCGTGTGGTGCGTTCCACCGACGTCGTCACCCACTGGGCGGCCGGCACGGCGTGGAAGGCGAACGCGGTGTCGTCGTCAGCTGCGGCGACGTCGACCACGACCAGGCCGGGCTCGGACACGTGCACATCGTTGACGGCTTCCATGACCGGCACGACGCCCCGCCTGCTCATTGGGTTCTTCTTCTGGTGGGCCTGCGGGGGAGACATCTGGAGCTGCCGGGACTGGTGGCGCACCGTCAGGGGCCAGGCCGAGCCGGTGACCGTCGCGGCCCCGGTCCTGCTGCGGATCGGTGTGCCGGCCCTGGTGCTGTTTCTCGGCGCCTTCGGCCTCTACTGAGGTTGGAACTCGTGATGTCGCCGGGTTGTTCAGGTGGGTCTAATGATCAGGCGGGTCTCGGCGAGGCAGCCGTCTATGAGGTCGCTGCGGAACTGGATGTGTCGTAGGCCGCAGTGGATGCGCTGGACGAGGTGTTCGGGTGTGGAGCAGGCAACGTTGGAGAGCCAGCCGCGCCGCAGCAGTGACCAGATCCCTTCGACGGGGTCCAAGACAGGAGAACCGTCATGGACCAGGCATTCGCCGATACCCTCCGCCCTCACCTGCGCTACCTCGCTACCGACCAGGAGCTGTGTCCCGACGACCGGCTGCGCGACCTCGGCCTCAATTCCATGCAGGCCATCGACCTCGTCTTCGACCTGGAGGACAACTGCGGGGTGACACTCCCCGACGACCAGCTCACGGACGCCAACTTCGAAACGGCCGGCACGCTGTGGCAGGCCGTCGAGCGTGCACGTACCGCCACGGTGAACGCGTCGTGAGGGCCCTCGACCCGGCGCTGGCCGAACGGGTGGCTCCGGTGGTCGCCACCGTCGAGCGGCACGCGGCTGAGAGTGACGAGAAGGCCACCTTTCCGCAGCAGGGCCTGACTGCGATGCGTACCTCCGGGCTCCTCGGCCTGCTCGTTCCAGCACACTACGGCGGCCTCGACGGCGGCGTCTGCGACCTCTTGGCTGTCTCGCAGCTGATAGCGCGCCAGGATCTGTCCGCGGCCATGGTGTTCGCCATGCACGGCCAGCAGGTTGCCGCGCTGGTTCGCCACGGCAACGAGGACCTGCGCGCACGCGTGCTGTCGAAGGTGGCCCGCGGAGAGCTGTACCTGGGGTCGGTCACCACCGAGGCCGGAAAGGGCGGGCACCTGCTCAGCTCGCAGACCGGAACCCGGCGCACGGACGACTTCATCGAGCTCGACCGGACGGCACCGATCGTCACCGGAGGCGTCCACGCCGACGCCTATCTGATCACCGCGCTCGCCCCCGACGCCGCCTCCGACGGCCAGGTGTCCCTGATGTACGCCGAGCGTGACCAACTGGACGTGCAGGTCCTCGGCGGCTGGGACCCGATGGGCATGCGGGGTACACACAGCGTGCCGATGCGGTTCACCGGGGCTGTGCCACTCGACCAGGTCGTCGGCGCCCACGGGGACTTCCGTCGGGTGACTGTCGATGTCTTCGCGCCGCTGGCGCACCTCGGCTGGAGCGCCTGCTGGCTGGGAACGGCCGCCGGCGCACTGTCGCGCACCCTGCGCATGCTGCGCAGCCCCGATGAGAGGCGGCGCCGAGACCTGAAGAGCGAGTTGCTGCTGACCCGGTTGTCCCGGGCCAGGCAGCGCGTCGACACCGTGCAGGCCATGCTGAGCCATGCTGCCGACGTGTACGGCGCTCTCTCCGAGCAGGAACGCGGCGGTGCTCCCTGGCAGTTGCTGGTCAACGCGCTCAAGGTGACCGCGTCCGAGCAGTGCCTGGCCGCCGTTGAAGAGCTGGTCGAGCTGGTCGGACTGCGCCACGGCTACTTGCGCAACCAGCCGCTCGCGCTGGAACGCGTCCTGCGCGACCTGCGGTCCGCCTCGCTGAACTACGGCAACGACCGGCTGCATCTGGCCAACGGTGCGCTCAGCCTGCTCGACCAGGAGGCCACACTTGCCTGACACCACCACCGACACTGCAGCCGGGTTCCAGCCGGCCCCATCCGGCACCACGGCCGGGTCCCTGCCGGCCGCATCTGCTACCTCGGCCGATGTTCCGCCCCTGCCAGCACCCGCTCCGTCCGCCCCCGCCCCACTCCGTCCGTGTCGCCGGACAACCCCTTCTGCCGACGCCCCGGCCGTGCACCGCTGGGTCTGGGCACCGGCGCCGGGGGTGACCGTGGCGCTGGTCCCGATCGACGAAATGCTGTCGGACACGACCGCCCTGGGCCGGCTACGGCCCGAAGAGCTGAGGACAGCCGCCACCATGGCCTCGTGGCGGGCCCGGGAACACCTGGTCGGCCGAGCCCTGCTGCGCGACCTCCTCGTAGGCTCGCTCGGAGAAGAGGGCGCCCGGTCACCGCTGGTCCCGGAACCCAACGGCCGGCCCCGACTGTCGGCATCCCCTGCCACGGGGGTCAGCGTCTCGCACAGCGGCCCGTACGCGGCAGCCGCGATCGGCGTCGGTCTGGACGTCGGCGTCGACGTCCAGATCCCCCGGGCGCCGTCGTCCGGGATGCTGCACCGCTGCTGTTTGCCCCGGACGGCGGCACGGCTGGCGAAGATGCCGCTCGACCGTGCCGCGCGAGCCTTCGCCGAGGTGTGGTCCGTACAGGAGGCGTGCGTGAAGGCGCACGGCACTGGGCTGTCCGGAGCGCCTTGGCGGGTACCCGTCGAACCGGGCCAGTCCGCCGGCGCCTGGGGGAGCCTGCGCTGGCAGCGCCTGCCTTGGCCGACTGCGGCGGACGCCCGGGACCCTGCGGCCCTGGCCTTCGCCTTCGGACCACTGCCCAGCGATACCCGAGCGGGTCGGAAAGCGGGCGGCCCACCGGCCGATCTCGTCCGGGCGGCCCCTCTGCTCTCCACCCAGCCCGTCCACACCGCGCCCTCCGTCCTGAAGGACCCAGATGCTCACTGACCCTACCGCTCCGCCCAGCGAGGGCCTGAGCTGCTATACCGAGAACCTCGCTGGTTACCTGTCCGCGCGCGCCCCCGGATCCGCCGAACTGCTGGCTCGCTCGGTGCGTCTCGCCGTGGATCGGGACACTGGACGCTTCTCGCACCACAATCGCGCCCTGAACGACCTGCCCGACGGCAGGCGGCTCGGCTACCGGGGCGCCCCCGACGCGGAGACGGCCCTGCGAGGCATCGCCGCCGAACTGGCAGAGCGAGGCCGTGTCCTCGTGGTCGCCGACAGCGGCGCGCTGCCCTGGGTGTGCGGCACGGCCGACGCCCACGCACCCCATCTGCTCCTGGTGGACGGCCGTACAAGAAACGGCGACTGGCACGTGGTGGACGGCTTCTCTGCCCTCTTCAGCGGCGGCGGCAGCCAGGACCCGTTCTCCGGCACCCTGTCGACTGCCGAGCTCACCACCCTGCTGTGCTTCCCCCACGGGCTGTCCGAGGTGCACCGCACCCGCAACACCCTCGCCTTCGGCTTCCCAGTCCCTCCACCACGGTACGAGACGTACCAGTGGCTCGTCGAAGAGCGCGGCAGCACCAAGGAGGAACTGCCCGGTAAAGCATGGCTGACCGGGCCGCCCGCCCTGGCAGAGACCGCCCGGCGTCTGACGGCCGACCTCAGCGGTCAGGCCACGCACGGCGTGCTGGAGGACGTGTGGGCGGCGGCGCAACACCACCTCTTCCGCGACAACCGCATGCTCGGCACCGCGGGCACCGCGGGCACCGTGCTCTCGTCCGAGGAGCGCCAGGCCATCGGCATCACCACCTCGAAGTGGCGAGAGCTCCCCCGCGTGCTCCGCTTCGCCGCCAACTCGGCGCGCCGCGGCCGCCCGAGGCCGTCCCTGATCGACGGTGCGTTCACGGCGCTGGCGGACGCCGAGGAACAGACCCTGCCCCTGCACCGTGCCCATGGTTACGCGGCTTCCACGGCGGCGCCCGTGCCCCGGCCGCTCGCCCACCAAGGAGGACGGTTGTGACCCCTACGTCCCCGCTCACCCTCTGGGACCGCTTCGCCCGCACCGCCCGCCGCCACCCCGACCGTCCGGCTCTGACCGCCGGCGGCGAGACGATCTCCTACGAGCGGCTGCTCCTGTGCGCCGAGAGCCTCGCTGCCCGGCTGTGTGCCGATGCGTCGCCTCCCCGTCGGGTGGGCCTGCTCGCCCTGAGGACACCCGTCACGTACGCCGCCTACCTGGCGGCGCAGCGCCTGGGCGCTGCTGTGGTTCCCCTCAACCCGGCCGCTCCACCCGCCCGTAACGAGACGGTGATGCGACAGTCTGGTGCCACCGTCGTACTGGCCGACGCGGCCGGAGACGCCGGCCCGGCCGGCCGGGCCGCACCGGTCTTTCCCGTCGTCCTCCCGGCCACCGCAGAGGGATCCGGTATCACGCACCTGCCGGGCCCGGGCCCGCAGGACACCGCGTACATCCTGTTCACCTCTGGCTCCACCGGCCGTCCCAAAGGGGTGGTGGTCCGGCATGCCAACACCGATGCCTATCTGGACCACGCCATCGTTCGGGCGGACGTGTGCCCGGACAGCCGTCTCTCACAGACCTTCGATCTGACGTTCGACCCCTCCGTCTTTGACATGTTTGTGGCCTGGAGCACCGGCGCGGTCGTCGTCGTGCCCGATCGGGACGAACTGCTGGACCCGGCTGGATTCGTGGCACGGCATGAGCTGACCCACTGGTTCTCTGTACCGTCGGTGGTGTCGCTGGCCGCCCGGCTGCGCCGACTGGCTCCCGGCGCCATGCCGACCCTGCGCTGGGCCGCGTTCGCCGGTGAGCCGCTGACGCTGCGGCAGGCCCGGGCCTGGGCTGCGGCCGCTCCCACCGCCCACCTGGAAAACCTCTATGGCCCCACCGAGCTGACCGTGACGTGCACGGGCTACCGGCTCCCAGCCGACCTGGCCGACTGGCCGGTCACCGGAAACGGCACCTTGCCCATCGGCTCCCCGCACCCGGGGGCCGAGACGCTGGTGGTTGACGAGCGAATGCGTCCCGCTGACGAGGGCGAGCTGCTCGTACGCGGGGCACAGCGATTCCCCGGATACCTGGACTCTGCGGACGACGTGGACCGATTCTTCGGCGGAGACGTCGCAGCAGGCCTCGAGCCCTACACGGGCGGCCCCCTGACGGATGCCCACTGGTACCGGACCGGGGACAGGGTAGTGCGGGAGGGGGACGACCTGGTGCACCTGGGCCGCCTCGACAGCCAGGTCAAGATCAGCGGCTACCGGGTGGAACTGGGCGAGATCGAGCAGGCGTTGCGCTCCCGCCCCGGCGTCCTCGACGCGGTCGTCGTGGTCAGCAGCGACCGGGGCGGGACTGCCCTTGAGGCGGCCTACACCGGCGATGCCCCCGACACGGCCGCCCTGCTGGCCGCGCTGCACGAGCAGCTGCCCGCCTACATGGTGCCGCGCACCCTGCTGCACATGCCCGAGCTGCCACTCAACCTCAACGGTAAGACCCACCGTGCCGCCGTGCTGTCCGCTCTGGCCGCCGGCCGCTGCTCCTCCCCGGGCGGCCCCAACCCCGACGACGCGGAACACGACGCTCCTGCCGCCGCCGTGCACCCCACCCTGAAGGGACTCCGGTGACGTGACCGCGACCAGCACCCGCATCCCACTGCCCGGCCGGGAGGAGTTCTGCACCGCCATGGCGCAGCTCGCCACCGGCGTCGCCGTCATCACGACCACGAGTCCCGAGGGGCCCGTTGGCTGCACCGCCAACGCGGTCCTGTCGCTCTCCACCGACCCGCCCTCCCTGCTTGTCTCCCTCGCCAGTACCGGCCGGACCGTGCGACATGCCCGGGACCGGAACTGCTTCGCGGTCAACGTCCTCAGCTGGCAGCAGCGGGATCTCATGGACCGGTTCGCCCGGCTGCCGGCGGTCCAACGCTTCGCGGGCGTCGATTACCGGGACGAGGCAGGCTGCCCGGTGCTCGACAGGACAGCCGCCACGGTGGTGTGCCGGCTCGACCAGGCGCCTACCGCGCTCGACCACACGCTGCTCATCGGCAGGGCGCTGTGGACCCGTCACGACCCCGCCGCTCGTGCCCTCGTGCTCTACCAGCGCGACCAGCACGCCGTGACCGGCTGATCGCGCCGGGCTCTGCTTGAACTCCGACGAGCGACACCGGGCCCGGCGCACCGTCGGCCCGTCCAGTCGCCGAAGCCCGCGCTCCTCACCCTGCGTCCGTAATCACAGGCCGACCCAGGTAGCTGCCCCCAACGGCAGACCACCCACGAAATGGAGGACGAATGATCGTCACATCCTTGGAAAAGATCGCAGGAACCGAACGGGACGTCAGTGGGCCGGACTGGCGAAGCCGGAGGTTCACCCTCGCAGGCGACGGCCTCGGGTACACGCTCACGGACACCGTCATGGCAGCCGGCACCGAGACCTACATGCAATACGTGAATCACGTGGAGGCCGTGTACTGCATCGCGGGCGAGGCCGAAATAATCAATGAAGAGACGAAGGAAGTGCACCACATCGGCCCGGGCACCCTCTACATCCTCGACCGGCACGATCCGCACACCTTCCGCGCCATCACCGAAGTGCGCAACGTGTGCATCTTCACCCCGGCGCTGACCGGTGGTGAGGTACACGATGAGAACGGAGCCTACCCGGCGGCTGAAGAGATGGCCTGACGGAACGGCCACGCGCCACTGTCGCCGCCTCAGCCCGTAAGGCCGATATTCGGTGCGCACAGTGCGGAGCACTTCCTGTGCTGTGCGCACCGAGGTGTCACCTCCCGGGACAGCGGCCCTTCTGTCAACCGACCCCGTCCTCCTCACCCGCTCGATGGGAAGGGCTGGAAGCGTAACGGTGCGCCTGTTGCCGCAGAGCGTCGATGCCGTTCGAGATGGTGGGGTCCTGTCCAGTTCCGCTGCGGACGCAGACGAGGATCCGCCTCAACGGCGGCGGCTGCCCGCGGAGGCGTACGCGCGCGACGTGGAGACGTGGGGAAGGGGCCAGGCGCGGGACGAGGCACACCCCGAAGCCATGGCCTACGAGGGAGAGAACCGCATGCCACGCATCGGCCCTATGGACGAACTTCGGGGCGAATCCGGACGCAGAGCACAGGGATTCGATGAGCTGGGTGTGGTCGTGGTGGGGGGCGATCCAGTCCTCGGTCGAGGCGTCCGCCAGATCGACGGTGCTCTGCGCCGCCAACCGGTGATCGGCGGGCACAGCGAGGTCCATGAGGTCGTCCATCAGTACGAACTGCTCGAAGCGCGGATCGTCCAGGGAGGGTCCCCCTGGTAGCGGAGTCAGGATGGCCAGGTCGATCTCTTCGGCCAGCAGCTTCTCGTAGCACTCCCGGGTTCCCGCCTCTTGGAGGAATGTCCTGGTCGGTTGCTCGGCTTGGTTCAGACGCCTGGCCGCAGGAGCCAGCAGGGTGCCGATGCTGGTGGCGAATCCGCCGAGGGACAGTGTCCGCCGGGGGCTGTCGGCCTCTTCGGCCAGCTCCGAAACTGCTCGCTCCCACTGCGAGCACAGGAGATCGGCATGGCGCAGCAGGACGTGTCCCGCGGCGGTGAACTGGACCCGGCGCCCCTCGGCTCGTAGCAAGTCGGCGCCCGCCTCCGCCGCCAGCCGTCGTAGCTGCTGTGAGACGGCCGACGGGGACATGTGCAAGGCCCGAGCCGTGGCAGTGACTGTGCCCTGGACGTACAGAACGCGGAGAGTCTGAAGAAGCTGGAGGTCGACCATGCAGTAATCCAACATGATTATGTGCATAAACGTGCGATGGACGCGTACAAGCTTTTGGCCGACCCTGAAGACATGAGCGCCCTGCCAGAAGTCAAGGAAGCGTGTTCCGCATGCGGCTGGTCACTGAGGCAACCCATGAGTGTCCTTTCCTGCCACCGAGTGATGGACGGCGTCCTCGCCTACACCCGATGCGCGTGCGGCCGGCTGCACGCGTGGCTCGAACCCCACTCCCAACGCGAACCACGCCTCGTGGCGAGCGGAGGACACCCCTCCCTCTGACGTCCGAGCCACCGCCACCTGCAGAGCCGAGACGGACACGAACGGAGGAGAATCACGTGAAGTCTCCCACCACCCCTGCATCCAGGCGTGCTTCGCCCGCCGAAGACACCAGCCCAGCAGAGCGCCGGGTCGCACGCTCAGTGCCCGCTCCGCTCCTCGTGCTCACCAGTGTCGTCAGCGTGCAGACCGGCCAAGCCATCGGCAAAGGACTTTTCAGTGCTGCCGGAGGACCGTGGGGCGTCGTAGCAATCCGGCTGACCTTCGCCGCCCTTCTCCTCCTGGCCTGGTGGCGGCCACGCCTCCCCCGGGAACGCACCGACATCCTGCTCATCCTGGCCTTCGGTACAGCAATCGCAGGGATGAATCTCGGCTACCTGGCGATGAAGTACATGCCCCTCGGCGTAGCGATGACCATTCAGCTCATGGGGCCTCTCGTCGTCTCGCTGTGCGCGGCCAGGCGCTTGGTGCATGTGCTGTGGGGACTCCTGGCAGTCACGGGCCTGGTGCTTTTCGTCTCCCCAGGCACCGACAGCGCACCGCCCGCGATCGGCCTGCTCTTCGCCGTCGGATCCGCAGTGTCCATGGGCTCCTACCTCTTGCTGAGCAAGCGAGCCGGAGCACGCATGTCAGGGGGCCAACCGCTGGCCTTGGCCGTCGCCTGGGCTGCACTGCTCACCCTCCCCTTCGGCGTCCTGGACAGCGGCAGCCGCATGCTGGAGGCTCACGTCCTGTGGGTGGGCCTTGCCGTCGCCGTGCTGTCCGCGGCGGTGCCCTATTCCCTTGAACTCACGGCGCTTCGACACATGCCTGCCCGTGTGGTCGGTGTTCTGCAGAGCCTTGAACCTGTCGCCGCCGGAATCGCCGGACTCCTCCTGCTCAATGAGTACCTCGGAGGTCTCCAATGGCTGGCCATCGTGTGCATTTCCGCAGCATCAGCCGGCACCGTGGCCACCAAAGACAAGTCTCTTCTGCCACCCACAGCAGAACCCGGGACCGTCAAACGTTCGGTGTAACTCCTGATCCAGGGTCCCCCTACGCCCAACTGACGGGACGGGCCTGACCAGCGCGCGAGGCTCAAGAACGGCGGGCGAGGCCTTGGTCGATGCGGAAGGCATCGGTGCCCCAGGTGGCGGTTGGCGCCTCTCCTCGAACCAAATCGTCCCCGGCGCCGCGCTCGACACCAATCTCCACCCGCTTCCTGCGTCAACTTCACGGGTCCTGGGCTCGCCCAGCGGTGGCGCGCAATGCGGTCAGGGCCGTGTGAAGCAGCCGTGCCCGAGTGAGATGGGCGCGGCGGCGGTGGATGGTGGGATCGCTCAGCGGCCGCGCTACGAGGTGTCGGGCAGCGCGGTGAGTGCGACCCGAGCACTGTGATGCCCAGCCCGGCGGCGAGGCTGGTGGCCGCGTGGTGCCGCCAAGGTGGGTGGCGTGGTGGGATGGAAGCGGACGGCGTGAAATGCGCCGATGATGATGCGCCCAAGTCTGCAGGTCAGCAGGGGTTCGGCGCAGCATGAGCGCGGTCGGGTCCAGCGCGGACAACGCACTCGCCGAGTCCTTCAAACGCGAGACCCTGCAAGGACGAAAAAGCTGGCCAACCGAGCGCGAGGCCCGACTCGATGCCTTCCGATGGCTCCACCGCTACATTCAGGATTCGAGATCAAGGCCCCCGATCAGTAAGGCTTACCCTGAACGAACGATTTACAGTCCCCTACACAGTCAGGTAACGGCTGCCACCCACGCCGCTTGCCACGTCGCCGGACCGACGATGCCGTCGGCGGCCAGGCCCTTCTCTCGCTGGAAAGCCAGGCAGGCGTTCCTGGATCCCGGCCCGTAGACGCCGTCCACGGATATGGACCAGCCCCGTCCCGCATCCGTTGCTGCCAGGTCCTCACGCTGGAATGCTGGGTATACGGCGGATAGGTGAACAGGATTCCAGGCCATGCCGGTGCTCCGTTCAGGTAGTCGCTGGTGGAGTCGCCTCCACCACCTGTGATCGGCGCGTTCCATGAGGCGAACCACGTCTGCGGCCCGACGATCCCGTCGACCGCCAGTCCCTTCTCCTGCTGGAAGGCGAGGCAGACCCGCTGGGACTGGGGGCCGAAGTAGCCGTCCACACTGATCGTCCAGCCGCGGTATCGCATTTGCCGCTGCCAGGTCGTCGCGCTGGAGTGACGCATGGTCGGTGGGTAGTGCAGGAGCACGCCTGGGTATGCGGGGGCACCGCCGGGGTCGTAGCCATCGTCGCTGGGCCAGGTAGGCGGCGTCCCGGGCTCGAGGGAGCCGGCGGCGACGTAGTCGTACAGTTTCCCGGGGCACTCGGTGCTCACCAGGTGCCGGTGCGGAGCCACCGGGCGTGAAATGAGCTGGGGTCGGCGTTCGAGCGGCTGCGGCAGCGTCTCGCTCGGGGCGGGTCCGGTGCGGCCGGGACGGCGCGCCAATGACCGGCGTACGGACCGCGGTCCGGTGGCACCGGTGACGTTGCGCCCGTCGACCACCGACCCGGCTCTCGCGCGGTCCAGCATGCGGCGCGGAGTACTGCCCGCCATGGTGTGCGACTGCTCTCGCCCCCGACCCTTCCGCCCGCATCCGGGCGGAGGCCGCCGAACTCACCGCCCTGGCCGCAGACCCCGAACCCGCCGTACGCCGCGCGGCCTGCGCGCGGGCGTGGCAACACCTGGACATGGCGGCCCGCACCGTCCTGCTGTGCGACCCTGACGACGGCGTTCGCGCCCGGGCGCTGCTGCGAACCACCACGATCACCCGATGCCCCTGCCGGTCTTCCAGCGTGAACAATGCGGAGCCCGCGAGGCAAAGGCCTGCCGACTCGAACCGGCGCTCGCCGAGCAGCTTGCGGCCGGCGATGACCCGCTCGTGCTCCGAGCCATCGCCGCCAACCCCTGGCTGCCGCGGAGACTGGTGGACCGGATCGCCCGGAACACATACGCCGCGGACCGCTCCGTCATCGCCCAGCGGGCCGACTTCACGATCCTTCCGCCGGAACGGATCCTCATCCATGCCGGGTTCCCGGAGCCGGGACGGCTCGAGCACAGGACGCCGCGGGGCGGGAGGGGTGCTTCTCGGACCAGGAGGAGATCCGCACGGACGTCGCCTCCATCCTGCTGGGTTTCGGCAGGCTCGTACGCCCGGAATCAGCAGCACACGGCCTGAACGGCCCGCCGGACATGTCCCGGCCGCCACCCCCTGACCATCAGGCACTGAAGTGCCCGTTCCAGTGCCCAATCCGGCCGGATCGGCCGGAGTCAGGAGCGTGCCGCGCGGATGCCGATTGCGGTGACGGCCGTTGCGAGGGCCGCGGCGGCCGTCACTCGCAGGGCTCGTGTGCGCCAGGGTGGAGCCGGACGAGACGGACCGGGCTCCTCGGGGCGGCCGGACCCGGCGTGTGGGCCCTGTTCGCGGGCGAGTTTCATGAGTTCGGCGACGTGCAGCGCCCGGCGGCCGGTGCCGGCGTCCTTGATCTGTGTCTTGCAGGAGAAGCCGTCGGCGACCACGGCACAGTCGTTCTCGGCCTCCCGGACCGCTGGGAGGAGGGCCTGCTCGCCGCAGTCCATGGAGATGTCGTACTTGCCGGACTCGAAGCCCCAGGAGCCGGCCAGGCCGCAGCAGCCGCCCTGGAGGTTCTCCACTTCGAGGCCCATGCTCTCCAGGAGCTTCTGGTCGGGGCTCATGCCGCCGGTGGCCCGCTGGTGGCAGTGGCCCCACAGGAGGGCTTTGCCGTCGAGGGCGGGCGGCTGGATGCCGTAGGTCTGGAAGAACTCGGCGAAGTGGTGGGCGTTGCGGGTGAGGCGTTTGGCGTCGTCGTCGTGCGGCAGCAGCTTGGGCAGCTCGTCCTTGAAGACGGCCAGGCAGCTGGGCTCCATCCCGACGATGGGCGTACCGGCGCGCAGTTCGGGACGCAGGACGTCCAGGACCCGGCGCAGGTAGCGTTCGGCTGCGTCCAGGAAGCCGTAGTCGTACAGGGGCCGGCCGCAGCAGATGTGCTGCTCGGGCATGATGACCCGCCAGCCGGCCGCCTCGATGGCCTCGACGCAGGCCACGCCGACCTGGGTGTGGAAGTAGTTGTTGAAGGTGTCGGGGAAGAGGACGACGGGCCGCCCGGTCGGATTGGCGGTGCCGCCACGCCGGCGGAACCAGTCCTGGAGCGTCATCGGCGCGAAGCGGGGGAGCGGGCGCTTGCGGTCGATGCCGGCGACCAGCTTGGCGATCTGCGACAGCCCGGGCGTCTGGGTGGCGATGTTGGCCAGCTCGGGAATGTGGGAGGCGAGGCGGGCGGCCTGGTCGATGAAGCCGAAGGCGTAGGCATGGCGGGGGCGCCACCGCTTGGCCGACTTGAAGTGGTGGTGGAGGAATTCGGCCTTGTAGGTGGGCATGTCGACGTTGACGGGGCAGTCGTTGGTACAGCCCTTGCAGGACAGGCAGAGATCGAGGGCGTCCTTGACCTCCTTGGACTGCCAGCCGTCGGTGATCACGTCGCCCTTGAGCATCTCGTACAGCATCCGGGCCCGGCCGCGCGTGGTGTGCTTCTCCTCGCGGGTCACCTGGTAGCTCGGGCACATCGTCGTCTCGGCCTGCGGGACGCGGCACTTGCCGATGCCGACGCAGCGCAGGGTGGCGTGGGCGAAGTCGCCGCCGTCCTCCGGGTAGGCGAACTTGAGGGGGATGCGGGGCGGGTTGTAGTCGGTGCCGAGTTTGAGGTTCTCGTCCATCCGGTAGGGGTCGACGACCTTGCCGGGGTTCATCTTGCCCTGCGGGTCCCAGACGGCCCTGAACTGCCGCATGGCCTGCAGCAGTTCGCTTCCGTACTGCTTCTCCAGCAGTTCGCCTCGCTGCTGGCCGTCGCCGTGCTCGCCGGAGACCGATCCGCCGAGGGCGACGACCAGGTCGGCGGCGTCCTCCATGAACGCCCGGTAGGTGGCGATGCCGTCGGCGGTACGGAGGTCGAAGCTGAGCCGGGAGTGGATGCAGCCCTGGCCGAAGTGCCCGTACATGGCGCCGGTGATGCCGTGCCGTTCCATGACCCCGCGCAGCTTGCGCACGTACTCGCCGATCCGGTCCGGCGGGACGGCGGAGTCCTCCCAGCCGGGCCAGTGGTCCTTGCCGCCGGGCGGGAACGCGGTCGAGCCGAGGCCGCCCTCCCGGATCGCCCACAGGTGTTCGCTGGTGCCGCCCTCCTGCTTGCTCTTGGCCAGGCGGACGCGGTCGCGGGCGTAGCCCATGTCATCGGTGAGCCAGTCGATGAAACCGTGGGCCTGCCCGACGGACTCCTCGGCGGTGTCCGCGCCGAACTGGACGACGAGCCAGCCTCCGCCGCCCAGGCGCGGCAGTTCCTTGATGTCCTCCACGTGCATGTTCTGTTCCTGCTGGTCCCGGATCAGTTCGTCGTCCAGGGCCTCCAGGCCGATCGGCCGCCACTTCTCGATGATCTCCTCGCAGTGCTCGGCCGCGTCGGCGAGATCGTCGTACTCCACGACCACGGTGGTGCGCTCCAGCAGGGCGGGGGTGAGTTTGAGGACGGCCTGGAGCACCGTGGCGCAGGTCGACTCGGTACCGACCAGGGCGCGGGCGACGTTGAAGCCCCGCTCGGGCAGGAGTTCGTCCAGGTTGTAGCCGGACACCCGGCGCGGCACCTGCGTCTCGGAGTGGAAGCGGGCCCTGATGGTGTCGGCGTACTCGTCGCGCAGGTCGCGCAGCGCGGCGTAGATCTCGCCCTTGCGGCCGCCCGCGGCGACGATCTCGTCGAGCTGTTCCTCCTCGTTCACGCCGACCCAGAAGCGGGCGCCGTCGTAGGTGACGACCTCCAGGGCCTCGACGTTGTCGCTGGTGCGCGGGCCTGGCCCGTACAGCTGCGACTGCACCGAGTGGATGCCGCAGGAGTTGTTGCCGATGTTGCCGCCGATGACGCAGCGGGAGTGGGTGGACGGGTCGGGGCCGAAGATCAGGTCGTGCTTGCCGGTGTGCCGGTTGAGTTCCTCGTTGATGACGCCGGGCTCGCAGGTCACGAGGCGGCGGTGCACGTCGATGTCACCGATGGTGGTGAGGTACTTGGAGTGGTCGATGACGACGGCTTCGTTGACGGTCTCGCCCGACAGGCTGGTGCCGCCGCCGCGGTTGAGGACGGGAGCGCCGAAGCGGTGGCAGATCTTGTGGACCGCCACGACGTCGTCCAGGGTGCGCGGCACGACGACGCCGATCGGTACCTGCCGGAAGTTCGAGGCGTCCTGGGCGTACAGGCCGAGGGAGCCGGTGTCGAAGCGGACCTCCCCGTCGACCGCCTTGCGCAGCGCCTGCTCCAGCTTGCCGACGTCGATGGTCTGACGGGCGCGTGGCGGGCCCGCGATCTCCGGGTGGGTCCTGGTCGGTACGTCGCGCGTTGCCTTCGCCATCGGGGGTCGGTCTCCTCGTAGTGGGTGGGGGCCTGGTCAGGAGGGTCGCGTGCCGTGGACGCGGTAGGGCTCCGCGTCGGCCCATCTGACGTCCAGGCCGAGGCCGGGACGGTCGGGGTCGGGGCGGAGGGCGCCGCCGTCGGGCGACAGGGTGCCGTCGAAGAGCAGCCGCTCGACGCGGATGTGGTCGTGGAAGTACTCCAGGTGGCGCAGCCGGCGCACGGCGCAGAAGGCGTGGGCGGAGACGGCCGGCGCGCAGTGCGCGGACAGGTCGAGGTGCCGGGTGGCCGACAGGCCGGCGACCTCCAGTACGCCCGTGATGCCGCCGCAGCGGGTGACGTCGGCCTGGAGGCAGTCCACGGCCGGCCCGTCGGTGAGGTTGACGAAGTCCTGGGCGGTGAAGGCGTACTCCCCCGCGGTGATCTCCAGACGGGCGGGCCCCCGGTCCCGGAGCATGCGCAGACCCTCCAGGTCCGCGGAGCCGACGGGCTCCTCGAACCAGCGCACGTCCCACTCGTCGTGGAACCGATGCGCCCAGTACAGGGCCTCCTTGCGGCCGAGCGCCCCGTTGGCGTCGGCGAACAGTTCCGAGCCGTCGCCGACCGCCCGGCGCACCGCGGTCAGGCGGTCGGCATCGGCCTCCGGGTCGCGCGAGGTCTTCAGCTTCACCCGGGGGATGCCCTGCTCGACCCACCCGGAGAGCTGGTCGGTGAGCCGGTCCAGCGGGTAGTTGGTGAAGCCCCCGCTGCCGTAGACCGGGACGCGGTCGTGGTGGGCCGGCAGGAGGTGGACCAGGGGCAGGTCCAGCAGCCTCGCCTTGAGATCCCACAGCGCGATGTCGACGGCGGACAGGGCCATGGCCCCGACACCCGGACGGCCGGCGTTGCGGATCCGCGCCCCCATCCGCTGCCACAGTGCCGCCGGGGAGGACACGCTCGCACCCTCGATCACCGGCGCCAGCTTCGAGTGTACGAAGTGGGCGGCCGAGACATCGCCGTAGGTGTAGCCGATGCCGGTCCGGCCGCCGGCGTGCACGCGGACCAGCACCACCGTCGTGGAGTCCCACTCCAGGGTGCCGTCCTGTTCCTTGCCGTCCGGTCCGTCGGTGGGCACTTCGAAGGCGTGCACGTCGACCGCGTCGACCGTGCACGCTCCCGGCGCGGTCGTGCCATCGGCCATCAATGCCGTCCGGGCAGGTGCTCGGCATACTCGGTGAGCTTCTGGCGTACGCCCTTGGTGGCGATGCCGACCCGCTCCGGGTCGTGGACGGCGGCCTTGGCGGCCTTCTTGCCCTGCTCCAGCATGATGTGCGGCGGGATCGGCGCGATCTCCGCGTCGACCTTGAACTCCAGCACCACCGGCCGGCCGGCGGACAGTGCCTCGTCCCACGCGGCCCCCACCTTCTTCGGCTTGTCGCAGACGATGCCCTTGAGGCCGAGGAGTTCGGCGTAGGCGGCGTAGGGGACGTCGGGGATGTCCTGCGAGCCGGGGTACTTGGGGTCGCCGGCCATGGCGCGCTGCTCCCAGGTGACCTGGTTGAGGTCCTGGTTGTTGAAGACGCAGAAGATGAACGGGGCGGGGCCGGACAGACGGTCCAGGTACCGCTTGACGGTGATCATCTCGTTCATGCCGTTCATCTGGAACGCGCCGTCACCGACGAAGGCGATCACCGGCCGGTCCGGATACGCGAACCGCGCCGCGATGGCGTACGGCGTCCCCGGGCCCATCGTCGCCAGCGTCCCGGACAGCGACGCCCGCATCCCCTGGCGAAGCTTGAGATGCCGCGCCCACCAGTTGGTGCCCGAGCCGGAGTCGGCCGTGAGGATGGCGCCGTCCGGCAGCCGGGGCGACAGCTCGGAGGCCACTGCCTCGGGGTTGATCAGGCCGCCGAAATGCTGGTCGGCGCGCTTGTCGCAGATCGCGTTCCACTCGCGGACATCCTTCTCGATCTTCTTCCGCCAGCCGCGGTCCTCCTTGTGCCGCAGCAGGGGGATCAGCATCTTCAGCGTTTCCTTGGCGTCGCCGACGAGGTGGGCGTCCATGGGGTAGCGGATGCCGATCATGCGGCCGTCGATGTCGATCTCGACGCCCTTGGCCTGGCCCTCCTCGGGCAGCCACTCCGAGTACGGGAAGCTGCTGCCGACCATCAGCAGGGTGTCGCAGCCCTGGATCATGTTGTCACTGGCCTTGCTGCCCAGCAGACCGATGGGCCCCGTCACGAACGGCAGGTCGTCGGGCAGCACCTCGCGGCCGAGCAGCGCCTTCGCGACGCCGGCGCCCAGCAGCTCCGCCACCTCCACGACCTCCGCCTCGGCGTTGGCGGCGCCCTGGCCGACCAGCATGGCGACCTTCTCGCCCGCGTTGAGCACGTCGGCGGCCTTGCGCAGCTCTCCCTCGTCGGGCAGCACCCGGGGGCGGCTCCAGCCGACGCTGGAGAAGACCGATCCGTGCTCCCTGGGCGGGGAGGGCATGGCGTCCTCCTCCTGCACGTCGTTCGGGATGATGATCGTGGCGATGCCCCGGGTGGTCAGCGCGGTCTTGAAGGCACGGTCGATCACGTGCCGGGCCTGCCCCGGGTGCACGACCATCTGGCAGAACTCGGAGACGTCCGCGAACAGCCGGTCGAGAGCGATCTCCTGCTGGTAGTGCGTGCCCAGCGACAGCCGCTTCTGCTGGCCCACCACCGCCACCACGGGCTGGTGGTCGAGCTTGGCGTCGTACAGGCCGTTGAGCAGGTGAACGGCGCCCGGGCCCGAAGTGGCAATGCAGCAGCCCACCTCGCCGGTGAACTTCGCGTGCGCGCAGGCCATGAACGCGGCCATCTCCTCGTGCCGCGCCTGGATGAACTCCGGGTCGCCGTCGGCCCGGTCGAACGCCCCGAGCAGGCCGTTGATGCCGTCACCCGGATAGCCGTACACACGCTGGACGCCCCACTCGGACAGACGCTGGAGCACATAGTCGGCGACTTGAGTCATGAGGCTCTCCTGGACAGGGGGCGGTTCGGCTTCTTGAGTCCCTTCCCTCAAAGCTCGTAAACGGGACCGTACTCACCCGTTCGGCCATCCACGTCGGGCGACCGTCGCATAAAGCACAGGAACGAGGGGACTCGTCCGCCGTTCAAAGGCGCGGAAGCGAAGAGGACTCCCGCGCGAGGCAATCAGGTCGGGGTGCCGTCGTCCACTTCCGCGCCTACGTTGGGACGTATGTCCACCGCACCTGCACCGCGACCGGCCGTGTGCCGGCGGACCTGCCGAGTGGGCGGACGGGGTGGAAAGCGATGAATGTGGTGCTGCGGTGGTCCGGGGTGGGGAAGGCGGTGTCGTTCTACCGGTACTTCGCCTTCGATCTGCCGGTGTTCACCACGCTGTCGGCGTTGGTGTTCTTGCTCGGTTTCGCCTTTGTCCAGCTGTGGATCCTGGTCACCCATCAGGCGGTGCCGGTCTACTTCACCGTGTATCTGGCCCTGCTGACCACCGGCTCAGTGCTCGCCATGACCGGTATCACGTTGGGCTGGGCCACCCGGGAGGGTGGGCTGCGCCGTGCGGGGCGCCTCGCCTGGGCGCTGGGCAGCGCGGTGTCGCTGGTGTCGATCGGGATGTACCTCTTCAGCCGCACTGCAGGGCTTCCGGGCCTGGGGGAGCTGGCCGGCAGGTGGGACTACATTCCGGGCACTCTCTCCATGGCTCTGGCGGGGCTCTTCGCGGGCCTGCATTTCTCGGTCCTGACCGGGCTGAACGTGGCCGCGCCCGATCGCCGCGGCTGGGACGACTGAACCGGAAGCCGACAGCCCGGAGGTGGCAGTCTTCGTGCAGCAGCTGGATTACCCCGTGTGGCTCCGGGTGGAGCACTGGCTGAACGTCCTGTTCCTCACGCTGCTCATCCGCAGCGGCATCGAGATCGTCGCCACTCACCCCAAGCTGTACTGGCGCAACGACAGCCGGCCGGGCACCGAGTGGGCGCGCTTCACCCGTAAGACGATGCCGAAGGACCGCCTCTACGACACGCTCGACGAGGAGGAGGACTACTCCTCCATCGTTTCCCTGCCCGGTCACAAGAAGCTGGGGATGGGCAGGCACTGGCACTTCATCAGCGTCATCGGCTGGGTCCTGACCGGTGCCGTCTACTACGTCCTGCTGTTCGCGACCGGCCAGTGGCGCCGCTACATCCCCCAGGACTGGTCCCTCTTCTCCACCGCCTGGAACGACCTGCTGACCTACCTCAGCTTCAACCTGCCGCCCCTGTTGCCGGGCCAGCCCCTGGACGCCCTGCAGAAAGTCGCCTACGCGGCCGTCATCTTCCTGCTCGCCCCCTTCCAGATCCTCACCGGAGCAGCCCAGTCCCCGGCGATCGAAGCCCGCTTCCCCTGGTACGTACGGTTGTTCGGCGGCCGACAAGCGGCCCGTAGCCTGCACTTCCTGGGCCTGATCGCCTTCCTGGTGTTCATCGCGGTACACCTGACGATGATCGGAGTGTGGGGCTGGCCGGAACTTCACGCCCTGATGATCTTCGGTGATGTCCGGGACCTGGACTGGGCCGTCGGAGCGTCCATCCTCCTTCTCGCCGGTATCGTCGCCGTCCACGTCGCGGCCACCGTCATCAGCCTGAAGCGGCCGCGAACCGTGCAACGTGGGCTCGGCGCCGTGATCACCCCGGTCCGCCGGGCGCTCCTGCGACCGTTGAAGTCCACCCAGGCGTATCCGCGCCGCGCGGTGTCCGTCGAGCACCGAGTAAACGGGAAACCGCCGTGTTCTCCCGAGTACAAGACGATGGCCGTGCACGACTTCGTGGACTGGCGACTCGAGGTCGGCGGACTCGTGGAGAGGCCCATGACCTTCTCACTGGAGGACCTGCGCGCGCTGGGCCGCCCGCAGACCCAGCAGGTGCTGCACAACTGCGTCCAGGGATGGTCCAGCATCGCCGAGTGGGGCGGCGTACCGCTCCAGACGGTGCTCGACCTGGTCGAGCCGATGCCCGGAGCGCGATTCCTGTGCTTCCTGACGATGCAGGACACCGGCCGCGACGAGCCCAGTGCGGAGGGCGCCGGCCAGTTCTACGAAGTCATCGATCTCAGCCTGGCGGGACATCCGCAGTGCATCCTCGCCTACGACATGAACGGCGGGCCGCTGCCCATCAAGCACGGTGCACCGCTGCGGCTGCGGCTGGAAACCCAGGTCGGCTTCAAGATGGCCAAGTGGATCGAACGGATCGAGGTCGTGTCCGACTACTCCGCGATCGGCGAAGGCATGGGCGGCTGGCGCGAGGACAACGTCTTCTACGACAAGGACGTGGAGGTCTGATGACCAGCACACCGCGCACCGAACAGCCCGTCGACGGGGACCGGGACGGCTCCCGCCGATCCTCCGGTGCACCGGTGCAACCGGCACGGCGACCGGACATCACACCGCTCGACGAAGAACAGCGTCACCAGGTCCACCGCGTGCTGCGCCGCCACCCAGCCTGCCCCAGCTGTGGGAACCGCCGCCGGTGGGCCGTCGGCGACGCGCTTCCCCTCGGTTTCCTCTTTCTCGACGAGGACCAGGACGCCTACATGGTCGCGCTGACCTGCCGGCGTCGTGGCTGCCCTCAGCCTCGTACCGGCATCGTCATGCGGGCTCATGACTTCCTGACCACCTGACCACGTGACCACCTGACCGGGCGAACCTGGCACCGGTGTCGTTCATCGCGGGCGCTCGCCGTCGGAAGGCGGCACCACCAGACCGAGTCCTTTGGCCAGCGGCTCGACGTCCCGCAGTTCGGCGCGCAGGTCCGCGAACCGGCATTGCTCCGCCGGAGTGAGCATCCCACGGCGGTCGAGCGCCGTCAGCCGGGGCAGACGCCCGTGCAGGAACGCTCCCCACCGGATGCCGAAGTCGTAGACACGGTCCGCGTCCGTGGCCTGTTCGGGGTTGTCGGCCAGCTCCCGGAGTTGCCGTACCTGGTCGTGAAGCAGGTCCAGGTCCGCGTTCGTCCCGGGCTTTGGCTCTTCACCCCGGGGTGACTGACGGCGGCCTGTGCTCCATGCGCGCAATCCCATGACCCGTCGCCTCTACAGACCTGGTTCGGCGACACTGAGGGCGTACGGAACCCCCCGCAGGGTCAGATAGACGCGCTCCGGCCCCACCGCCACGCCTGACACCGGTGCCTCCTTCAGCTGGGGATCCTTCAGGGCGGCCCGGTAGTCGATGCTCTTCACGACGGTGAACTCTCCGCTCGGGAAGCCTTCGTAACTGTTCGTCTCCAGGACGACCAGGCGATCCGCGGTGGCGGCGTAGAGCCGGTTCTCGTCGACTCCGAGATGCAGCACCGGCTGCCCGAGGTGGGACTGGGCCACTACCAGCAGTTTGTCACCGCCAGGTGCCTCGTCGATCGCGACGAGGCGGTCCGTCCCCTTCTCCGCGGCGTAGAGCCGGCTGACCTTGACCAGGTCGCCGGTGGCCGTTTCGGCCCGGAAGGTGATGTCGGCGGTCTTCTCCACCGCGTCCACGGCGCCTTTGTAGTGGCTGACCAGGTCGGGGCCGACGGTGTGGAACTCGATGAGGCGTCCGCGCGCGGGGCCGTCGACCTCACCGGTCGGGCCGAGCCGGACGTGGTTCCGTGTCACCACCGCGGGGTCCTCACCGGGGTCCGGCTGGACGTCGACTCCGGTGACGGTGGAGCCGTCCTGGGACAACGCCAGCAGCACGTCCGCGCCGGAGTCGACGGTGACGAAGGAGGGCGCCTCTCCAGCCCGCAGAGATCCCTTCAACCGGAGCGTTCCGGTATCGAGGACGGCGACCCGGTCGGTCTCGGGCAGTGGCGCATACACCACGCTCTTACCCGTTGCGCTCGGTGCGAGGTTCTCTCCCAGGCCGCCGGGGAACGGATCGGAAAGGACCGTACGCGTCGTCAGCCGGCCCGATGAGACAGTGGTGGAGAACTTGACGACCTGCGGCTTCGCCTCAGCCAGTGCGATCACCGCCCCGGCTTCCTTCGACCAGATCGGCTCTCGCACTGGAGTGTCCAGCCGCACCACGGCCACCTGCGGCGCCGAGTCCGGCACCGCGTCGGCCGCGCTGCAGCCCGCGGCCAGCGCAGCGGCCGCCGCGCTCATGGCCACCGTCCGACGAAAGCTCAACAACCTCTCCATTCGCACCGTCCCAGCGGTCACCGCCGACGCGTCGACTCGCTGGGTTCCCGGAAGCACGCCGTCCCATGCAATCCCGTCCCGGGACGCCCCGCCAGCCAGTCGGGCTACCCGTGTCGGTCTGGTGGCGCGGACGTCGCGGCTTGAGCAGATCGTGACCTTTGAGCTCACGAACCGGTAGAGAGCAGCATCGCTTCCTCGGCGTACGCGGCAGCGAGCTGGTCGATCTGCTCGTACCCGGTGCGCAGCAGGAAGGTGTTGAGGCGGCCGTAGGACTTGGCGCCCATGATGAAGAAGTGCGGCTCGGGGGTGCGCAGACTGTCGATCCCGGCGGAGGGCTGGGCGAGGCAGTCCCCGCCCGCGGAGGCGAGGAGGGCGGCGGAGAGGTTCATGGGAGCGCCGGTGGCGTAGCACTCGTGGACCTGCAACTGCCGGTAGAGGGCGGAGTCGCCGGTGTACCCGGTCAGTGCCACGATGTGGTCGCAGAGGATCTCCAGTGGGCCGTCCGGAGTGGTGAGAGTGACGCCCACCTGCTCGCCGAGGGGCCTCAGCGCGTGGACGCGGGTGCCGGTGTGGACGGTGACGCGGTCGTTGGCGCCGTCGGCGAGGGCCGCGGAGGCGTCGACGAGGTGCTGTCGGCCGGGCAGCGTGTCGCCGGGTACGGCGCCCCAGTCGGGCGCGGGGCTGCGCACCGCCCACTCGACCCGGGTGCCGGGCAGGGCGGCGAGGTCGCGGGCCGCGGACTGGGCGGACTTGCCGGCGCCCACGAGCAGGACGGTGCCGGCCCAGCGGTCGGGATCGCCGGTGTCCGGGAGGGTGCGGGTGATGCGGTCGGCGAGGGCGCGTTCGCCGGGGGCGGGGATGCCGCCGGGGCCCAGGGCGTTGGGGTGGGAGTAGGTGCCGGTGCAGTCCAGGACGAGACCCGCCTCAGCGGTGTCCTCGCCGTCGGGAGTGTCCAGCAGGAGGGTGAAGGGGGCCGCGGCGCGGACGGGGGTGCCGATCTGCTCGTGCTTGAGCAGGCCGGTGCGGGCGATGGCGGCGACCCGGGTGCGGAAGCGGATGCGGCCTGCGAGGACGGGCAGGGCGGCGACCGGGTCGAGCAGGCGGGTGGCCAGTTCGGCCCCGGTGGGGCAGTCCTCCCCGGTCGGGGCGTGCGGCAGGTGCGTGCGCATCCGGTGGGAGGCGTTGAGGTCCCACGGGGTGAAGAGGCGGACATGGCCCCAGGACCGTACGTGTGCGGCGACGGTGTCCGCGGCTTCGTAGACGGTGAACGGCCGCCCGGCGTCGGCGCAGGCGAGGGCGGCATCGAGGCCGACGGGGCCGGCGCCGAGGATCGCGACGTGTCGCTGCATGGTGGACTCCCTTTCCGTACGGGTAGCGGTCAGATGGCGCAGTGGACGGGGCGGGGCAGGGTGCCGTCGGTGAGGCGGGCTGTGAAGAACCGCTCGGTCACCAGCTGCCTGCCCGTCGCGAGCGGGGTGCCTGCGGGGGCGAGGTGCAGGTCGGGGCTGGTGGCGACGTCGGCGCCCGCGGGGTGCCAGTGCAGCCCGTCGGCCGTGACGCTCAGTTCGGGGATGCTGGAGTCCTCGCCGATCTCGACTCCCGTCTCGGCGAAGCCGCGGCGCAGGAGCGGGCGTACGGCGAAGTGGTCTGCGGGCAGGCCGAGCCCGGCCAGCAGCTCGGCGACCGCAGGGATCTCGTTGGTGTTGTCCGGGGTTTCGGTGAGGGCGACGCGTGGAGGCAGCCCGACGTCGATCAGGTGACGGATGCCGTCGATGGTGCGCTGCCAGGAGCCGGGGCCGCGGTGAAGGTCGTGGATTTCGGCGGTGGCACCGTCCAGCGAGGTCTGGACGGTGAGCTTGCGGTCGGCAAGTCTCGCGAGGCCGTCGGCCCGGCGGCCCCGCAGCAGCATCGCATTCGTCATCACGACGGTGGGCAGCTCGGCGGAGGCGTGGTCGAGGAGGGCGACGATGTCCGGGTGCAGGAAGGGCTCGCCGCCGGTGAGGTACAGCTCGGTGAACCCGGCCTGTACCGCCTCGTCGACGAGGGCGCGGAAGGTGCCGGTGGGCAGGGTGCGGGCGACGGCCTTGGGGGAGGAGGCGACCGCGCAGTAGTCGCAGGCGAGGTTGCAGTGAAAGTTGGTGTAGATCCACAGCCGGGACGGGAAGTAGGGGGTGCCGAACAGCGGGACCACCGGACGGTCGCTCTGCAGCGCCTGCGGTGTCGCCTCACCCCAGCCGTCGTCGGCGGGGCGGAAGCCGGAGGGCAGAGTGGAGCGGTAGAGGTGGTAGCGGCCCCGGGAGCGTTCACGCGGCGGGAGGATCTCCAGACAGGTGGTCCACCAGCCGGTCTCGATGGTCTCGGTGAAGATCTCGGGGAGCCCGGCGGCGCGCATGGAGCGGGTCTGTGCCTGCCAGTCGTACGCGAGGGGGACCAGCTCGGCGTCGACGTGTCCCTCGGACAGGTCGAGGATCGCGTACCAGACCTCGCGGCGGCCGTCGTTGGCGGGTTTGCCGAGCACGCCGACGTTGACGGCGAGGGTCTCGCCGATCCGTCGCTGCCAGGGCAGGCCGCTGTGGGTGCACAGGACGACGTCGGCTCCGGAGGCCTCTGCTCGCAGGCGGTGCTGGTCCTCGGGGAGTGATTCCCACCAGAAGTCGTTCAGGGCCAGTGTGGAGCCGTGGACCATGTGGACGTCGGCGCCGTCGATCGTCTCCCGGCGCTCGGTGGGCAGGGTTCCCATCCAGGCGGCGAATTCCCGGTCGGTGGTGGCGAGGGTGTGGTCGTAGATGAGCTGGGCGTACTCGTTGTCCTTGGGGTCGCGGTAGCCGCAGCCGCAGTCGGTGTCGCCGCGGGCGATGGCCACATCGTAGTTCCCGGCGACGCACTCGATGCCGTTGGCGGTGAGGATCGGCCACAGCGCGTTCACGTCGGCGCCGAATCCGCCGAGGTCTCCCAGGCAGAAGAGGCGTTCACAACCGCGGGCGCGGGCGTCGTCGACGAATGCCTGGAGGGCGTACGGGTTCCCGTAGGGGCCTCCGCAGACTGCGATACGCATGGGGTCGGCTCCAAAGAATCGAAGGGAGGAGGAGAGGGGGAGAGGGGGGAGAAGTCAGGAGTGGTGCCGTGCCGTTGTTTTCGTACGTCTGGTCCCGAGGAGGCGCGGCCCGGCAACGTAGCGGGCACGGATTGCTTCCGGCTTCACGCCGGCGAAGTACAGCAGCTTCAGGTACTGCATGAAGGCGATCATGCGCCAGGTGCCGTGGGCGACCAGGCGGCGTGAGGAGGCCGTCGACGTGGCGGGCAGCAGGCACAGCCGGCCGCGGCGGTGCAGGCGCCGCGACATCTCCAGGTCCTCCATGATGGCGAGGTCGGGGAATCCGCCGAGGGCGTCGAAGGCGGTCCGGCGGATGAACATGGCCTGGTCGCCGAAGATGTGGTGGAGACGGCGGGCACGGGCGTTCGATGTCCAGGCGAGGTAGTCCAGGGCGGCGGTCCTGTGGTCGAAGCGGAGGGTGAGGCCGCCGCCGACCACGGCCGGGTCGGCGACAGCGGCCCGGATCTGCGCCAGGGCGCCGGGATCGACGGCGGTGTCGGCGTGGACGAACCACAGGATGTCGCCGGACGCGTGCCGGGCGCCCTCGTTCATCTGCCTGGCCCGGCCGCGTTCGCTGGTGACCACGGTGGCGTGGCCGGTGGCGAGTTCGACCGTCGTGTCGGTGGAGCCGCCGTCCACGACGATCAGCTCGCAGTCGGGGAAGTCACGGCACAGGCGGCTCACCGCCTCCTCGATCGTGGCCGCCTCGTTCAGTACGGGGACGATGATCGACACCGGTGTCACGGGACCTCCGCGTGCTGGAGCAGCTCGGCGATCGGCGCGGGCAGTGCCGGGTCCCGCAGGAGCGCGGCGGCGTCCTCGGGGGTGTCCAGGTCCCGCAGCACAGGCAGCAGTTTCGCGCTCAGACCGCCGTCGCGGGCGAGGGCGCGGGTCGCCGTCAGGACCCGGTCCGTGCTCCACGTCTCCGGGGCGAGGGCGAACAGCGAGGTGTGGAGGGCCCGGAGGCCGATCAGGTAATACCCGCCGTCGAGCGCGGGGCCCAGCGCCACGTCGTGGTCGTCCAGCGCGGTGAACGCGGCGGTCAGGTGGGTGGCGGTGAGGGTGGGTGCGTCGGTGCCGATGACCAGCAGCGGGCCCGCACCGTCGGTGATCGCGTCGGTGACCGCCGCGGCCAGGCGCTGTCCTAGGTGTACTGCCCAGGGACGTTGGTCAACCTGGTGATGGGTGGTTTGCCGCCGGTTGCGGTGTGGGGGCGGTGGTGATTGTAGTGATGGAGCC